>JASLID010000111.1 GCA_030153045.1 Flavobacterium sp. | reverse complement strand
CTTTTAGGTCTTTTAAAGACATTACTGTTCCGTTGCTGGTGTAATAAGCATCAGATTCGTTTGAATAATAATCTAATCCTTTTATAAACTCCATACGATTAGAACAGTCGAATACTTTTTGAACTGTGACTTTGGCCGATGCAATAATTTCTTGTTTTTCTGTCAATGTTAAGTTGTTTTCCTGTTTTTGGCAAGAAATGAATAGTAGTAAAAGAAGTAAAGAAATTGCGATTTTGTTCATATGAATTGTTTTTTTTTAGACACTATGCTTTTGTAAACCTGTCAGGCAAAGTCACCCGACTTTGAGTCACAGAAATAATTTTATCAAATATAATAAATCACTATTCTTTTTTAATGAGAAAATTATAAGGTTTATTATTGAAGGTTTTTATTTTTTAGTATTGCACAAAGTCGGGAGACTTTGCGCAGCGGGGAGAAAATTCGGAGAATGTTTCAAACACAAATCAAGCTTAGCAATTGTACAAAACCGCTGTTAGCAACTGTGCTTTAACTCCAATCGACATTAAATAATTTCCTGCTTTCAGAGAGTTGTAAGACACATTTTTTATTTAATGTATCTCGAGTTTTACTATCAAATTTATTTATACCGTCAAGAGCAATAAAAATTTGTTTTTCAAAAGTTTCATATTGTTCAGTTATTTTATCAATTGACATATCTTGAATATTTTTAAAAAGTACACTATCGTGTATAATAAATGGTAAATCAGTTAATTTTAAAATTGATAAATCAAATTCAATCAAATCAGAAAATGATTTTCCTGTTCCTGTATTACCAGAATGATCAAAAGAATAGGATTTTTTATTTAATTTAAAAAATGGTATCTTTTTATTTTCAGTATGTATTTCTTTATTGATTCTAATTAATTCGTTATTAATTTGCTCCTCAATTTGTTTAAGAATATCTGCAATTGTTGAATCTAAACTTTCGTTTAGTTCTTTGATTTTTTCTATTACATCAACTTTTTCTTGATAAAATTTGTTTGCGGTTTCAAGTTTGTTTGATTTGATGGTAATGTCATAGATCTTATCAACTATGAACTTAGGGCTTTTTTCATTTTCAAGTAGTGAAGATATTTTTAAATCAATTTTATCTATTTCAGTCTTAAATTCTTCGTTCTCGTTTTCCAAAATGGATTTAGCGGCTAGCAATTCTCTTTGTAATATTTTGCTTATTTTATTATGAAAACTTTCTATTTCGTTGATTTTTTCTTCATTAGGCTTTTCAAAGAACATTGAAAGTCTATTAAAGTATTTACTTTTAACACTTTTATTGTCTAGATTTAAATCAAGCCTGCTTATTTTATTTTGTATCAAAGATTGGCTTTTTAAAAGTTTACTTTTTTGAGTTTTAAGTTCAATAAGCTCACTACTTGTTAGCTGTTCAATATTAAGAGTGTAATTTAAAAGATTTTCTTTTATATCAGATAATTCATCATTAATATTCTTTATTTCTATAGAATTTTTATCAAACTCAGACTTTGTTAATTTTGTAATATATTCTTTTTTTTGAGCTCCAATTAAAATAGTTTTTGATTCTTGTTCTGATTTAATTGCAACGTTTGTTTTTTCAATTGAATTATACAACTTAAATAACTTAATCAAGTTATTTACCGCAGTCGATTGCGGTTCTTTTACTGCATTAAGTAAAGGTTCATTAACATTATAATTATCTTTTCCCCATATCCGTGAAAAAGGATTAACCATTTGTCTAAAAGAAAGGTCATTATTAATATTATAACCGTTTTTTAAATCAGATGTAAATGTTTTAGTGTCAATTTCTGATATTTTATTATAGTCTTTATCGCAAATATTAACGACTTCTGGATTTTCAGTATTTCTTGAATAATAGTATGGAATTTTGTTGAATATAAATTGAAAATTAAAAGTTTGATATCCCACATTTTTGAATGCACCAGAATCAATTCTAGTATAACTATTTCCACCAAATACAAAATCTATAATTATTAAAAACATAGACTTTCCAATCGAATTGGTCGAATAATCATCACCTAAAACAGAATTTAAACCCATTTCAAAAGTTATTGGGCTTTCTATGAATTTTTCACATCTAATTTCTTTTAACATAACTAACAGTTTCGTTTTCAAAATCCATATTTATCATTTCCATTATATATAAAACATCTAGAGAATATATAAATTCATCAATGTTTTTAAATTTAGATTTAGTTTTTGAATATAAATCATGAATTCCAATTTCTTTATCTTTTCCAATTTCAAGAATTTCAATCATTTTGTAAATAATAGATTCTTCAAGTCTTATGTGTTTATTTGGATATATCATTCTAAAAAATTTCGCAGTTTTGAATAAAATATGAAATGATTATTTCAGATGCTTCAATATTGCTTTGTTTAGTTTGCTTTTGTAGCCATAGTGCCATAGCGTCAAAAATTTCTTGTTGATTACTTCTTCCTTCTTTCAATAGAATTAAATAATGTGTTTTAATTTGTGAAGAAATAACTTCTGTTGTCATAGGTTCAATAAAGTCGAGTTCTTTAAATCTTTGCTGGATTTTATAATAAAAATCTTGAACATTATGGTGAATTTTCCTTTTTGTTAAAAATGTAATTGAATTATCAATTTTTTCATTGATAGTTTTTGGGTTATACTCTATTATGTCACTAAAATCTAGTTCTTGGTCTACAAGAACTTCTATAATATTAAAAATTTCTTTCTCAACATTTGTTCTAACCCATAATTCACGTTCTTTATTTCTTTTTATTAAATCTTTCTTTTTTTGAACTAAATCTCTATATTCTTCGACAGTTTTGTCCTTATCATATTTTTTGTGACAAGGATTACAAAGGCAAATTAAATTATCACTGTGATCAAAATCAATATTTAATATCTCTTCATTTTTTAATAATTCAATCTCTGTTGGTGTTGCGTTAAATGGATAAATATGCGCTATTTCGAAACCTTTTTGATTTCGACCATTTTTTTCATACACTAGAATTGTTGGACAATTTGGACAAACACCACCAACTTCGGAATGTAATATCAACTTTTCATTTTCTTGTATTTGTCTTCTTTCTTTTCCCAAAGTTCTTTTTTTGAATTTCGTCTAATAGCCTTGTTGCCAACTCATAAATATATTCATGTTCTAGAGTATATTTGTAAGTATTTCCCGTAAATATAAATAAATCCCACTCAAAGTGGGATTTATTTTTAAAGTATTATTTTAAGATCCTTAAATACTCAATACAAGGTCTGCTACGCAAAGTCTTCTAACTTTGAGTTGTAATATAATTTCAATATAATAAATTGCATTCAGTTTTAAGCATTGCGCAAAGTCGGGAGACTTTGCGCAGCGGGATCATCGGGTTATTATTATTTAACCTTATCAAACCGGTGATGCATTAAGCGAGAGTCATGGACATTAAATCCATCCACTTTGCCATTTGAGTTAAAGCTGAATGTTATTGTTTCATAAACGCTATAGTCGCCTGTTTCCATTTCAAATATAAACTCGTTTTTGCCATAAGGTTCCATTATTTTATCTGAAACAGTTGGACGTTTTAACACCAATTGACCATCTTCGTTCAGTACTATTCTGAAATAATAATCTAAGTGAGGACTATAATATTGACCTGTGAACTGTTGGAGGTACTCTTTTGTTTGATTGATGTTTTCTGGGCGATTAAAAAGCAATAACTCGTTTCTATCGGGTGGCCAAGCTTCTAGCTTCATCGTTTTTTCGGATGTTGATTCATTAAATCGGAATGAATTACCCAGTTCATCTTTAAAAAGTCCTTTTCCATATGGTTTTAGTGGTTTTGAAAAATCGTTTCTGAAAAAGAACAAGAGACTATCTCCAACCATTTTAATATCATAGAATTGTAAACTCGATACATAGCTGTTATATCCTTTTTTACCTTGTTGGAAATACCTTCCCGCATACTTAGTCAATTCTGTTTTGTTTAA
>JASLID010000094.1 GCA_030153045.1 Flavobacterium sp. | reverse complement strand
CCCGCTCCGTAGGTGGTAGTAGTTCACACAGAAATGGAGAAAAAGGAGATTTAAGATATTTATCAACGAATAAAGATGGTGGAGCAACAATTTTACAAGATGCTCATTTTGATTTTGATGCTCAAAATAAATTCAATGATTCATTATATTTATTTGGTTGGGGAAGGAAAGAAAAAATGTATTCAGAATATTTCACTCATGGAGATGAAGAAAATACATTACTAAATCATACAAAACATATGAAACAGCTAGGAGCTGGTGGATATAGACATCATCATCATTTGCATCTTTCAGGTTTTGATCATTCATTAATTTTAATAAATTCAAAATAAAATGAGGCTATTTATCTATCTATTTGTAATAACGCTTTTTTCTTGCAATCAAAAAGTTAACTCAAATAATGTCATATTAGGAAAGAGTAATATTCAAAATGAACAAGATAAGACTAAAGGGAATTTAAATCAAGAAACCGAGCAGGTTAAAACTATTGATTTACCATTTAGTTCAGACAAACTCAATTATTCAAAAAAAGACAAAAATGGTTATTATATATATGATGATAGCTTCAAAAAGCAAAAATTAAACAGACTTTCAAGAACTATAGGAAAGTATTCATTTGATAATAATATTACTATTTTTTTGGTTGAACTTAAACCAAAAGGAGATGAACATATTGATCCAATCGTTACACTTTACTCCTATTTTAAAGAAGAGAGAATTGATTCGTTAGTTGTTTATGAAAACATACAATGGGAAGGCTCTTTTAAGAAAAGCTTTGTAATAGGTAAAGATAAAATAATTAAAATTTCTGAAGCTTCAAAAGGAAATGATGTAACTGAAAGTGGAGCTAATGTCTTAATAACATCTAACAGCAATGATGTTTATAATGTATCCAGTAAAGGTTTTTTTGTTTCAAATAAATGGATAGGAAGATATTTTTTTGAAACAAAAAATAAGGATAACCTTAAAACCAGTTTTGATATTTCTATACAGGATTTAAATAACATTACTATTAAATATATTGGAGATGGGAATTCACCCGAAGTTTATAAAAATCTTGTTGGAGAGCAATTATCTTCAGATAAAATAAGAATTGTTTTCAATAAAAAATATGAAGAATTAGGAGAAATTAACCTTGAAAAAGATGGGGATGTCTATTCTATTTCAGGTCAGGCCATATCCTTTATCAACCCCGGAAATGACAATTACCCAATAAAAAAAATGAAGTTATAAAATAACGAAAGCTATGTACTTAATTGTTTCATTGTTTTCTTTTAGTAATGTTCCTGATGTGTTGGTAAAGAATTTACACCAAAGCATATTATTGATAATCAAACATTTATGATTTTACAACTAGAGAATAAAAAACAACCCTAAGGTTGTTTTTTTATTTGCTATCCGTTTATATTAATAGTCTTTTAAATATTTTAACCGATAATATGCTGTTCCACCTGCTCGTATTTTAAGCCAGTATATTGGCAGAACTCTTCTACACTTACAAAGTTATTTTGAGGCTTGTTTAGATATTCTCTAATTTTTTGGAGCAATCGAGCGCTTTGACGGTAGCTCTTTCCTGTAATACGCTGTATGTCCTTTGGGTAGATACATATTCTTTTTGTTTCTGATTTCATATACTATCTATACTTTAACTATGGCTTTACCTATCTACAATTATTTGTTAGCTGAACCAAAATTATCAAAAAAGAGGATTGGTTTTATGTGGTCAATTTTGTCTTTGTATGCCATTTATGCCCTTATAAGACATCCTAACCACGGCCATGTATAACTCCTTCTTTTAATTCTAAAATTTGTTACCGAATCCCATTAGAATGTTGCAACAGAATAGGATTGGATGTATTTGAAAACTAATTTTTAATTTAATTTTTTTTAATTATGGCTAAACAAAAAGGCATTATTAAATTGAAAGGTACTATCGGGGATATTACTTTTTACAAGACACGAGATGGGTATATTGCTCGTGAAAAAGGCGGTATTGATGCTAACAGAATTGCTACTGATCCTGCTTTTCAGAGAACCAGAGAAAACGGCTCTGAATTTGGCAGGGCCGGAAAGGCTGGAAAAATCCTGAGACTGGCTTTTAGAGGATTGTTATTGAATTCTGCTGACAGCAGGATGGTTAGCCGCCTCACCCAGCAGATGATGAAAGTCATCCAGGCAGATATGGTGAGCCAAAGAGGATTACGCAATGTCATTGACGGGGAAGCAGAGCTACTGGCCGGATTTGAGTTTAACATTGGAGGAAAACTGAGCACCAGCCTGTTTGCCCCTTATGTAGCCACCATTGACAGAATTACTGGCGAAATCAAAGTAACTCTGGCTTCGTTTATTCCGACCAATATGATTGCTGCGCCTTCTGGAACCACTCATTATAAGATTATTTCTGGCGGTGCAGAAATAGATTTTGAAGCGGAAAGCTTTATCGAAATGCATTCTGAAACAGCTATTTTGCCATGGGATGTCACTCCCACAGTAGTGATTAACCACACCAATACAGTAACACCTAACAGTACCAAGCCTTTGTTTTTAGCTTTGGGAATAGAGTTTTACCAACATGTGAATGGACAAATGTATCCATTAAAAAATGGATCTTATAATCCTTTAGCATTGGTTTCTGTAAGCGGATTATAATCTTGTTAAACCTTAAAATGTTACATTATGAATATAGTTGAAAGAGCGAAAGCGCCCACTCCAAAGTTTTTTAGAATTTTGAGAACCATTGGTTTGGCTTTATTGGCAGTTGGTGGCAGTATCGCTACCGCTCCTGTGGCATTGCCAGCGGTTATTGTGACCGTTGCGGGTTATGCTGCCGTTGCCGGAGGCGTTTTATCGGCGGTCAGTCAGATTACTGTTGATGATGATGCCAAACGAGAGCATGAGATCATGAAACGATTGCAGGAAGAAAACAAAAATCTACCTCGTGATGGAATCAAATAATTCATTACACACCGGAACAGCAAGTGGAACATTATTAAGTATTATGCCTACAATTGCCTCTGAAGATATCTTGAAGACCATAGTCTTAGCTATTATTGGAGCCATCATAAGTTTCGGAGTTTCAATAGTTCTTAAATGGATTACGAAATCTAAAACCAAATGATCCTGATCTGATTGGTATTTATCTTAATTATGAGAAAGCCTGGTCTTAGTACCAGGCTTTTACTTTGTTATTACTTATCTTT
>JASLID010000088.1 GCA_030153045.1 Flavobacterium sp. | reverse complement strand
AGAGCATTGCCGCGACATGGTGTTGCACAGCATCGGAATTGTGACGGCGTTGAATCCGTATATTGGTTATAAAAACAGTACTAAAATTGCTAAAGAAGCACTTGAAACCGGTAAAAGCGTTTATAATTTAGTGTTAGAACACAATATTTTATCCAAAGAGCAATTGGATGATATTTTAAATCCGGAGAATATGCTGGCTCCAAAATCAATGAAATAATTATAGTGACATTATAGAATATTGATTCATAGTTAATTATTGATTTTATTTTAAAGAAATTTGTATGTAAATTTGCACCCTTAATTTTTGACAACGATTTCATTAATTAAGCTACTTTATGGAAAACAAAAAAAAGGTTGCCTTTTATACTTTAGGTTGTAAACTGAATTTTTCAGAAACATCAACCATTGCAAGAAATTTTCAGGATGAAGGTTTTGATCGCGTTGATTTTGAAGAAGTTGCAGATATTTATGTTATCAATACTTGTTCGGTTACCGAAAATGCCGACAAACAATTCAAGCAAATTGTTAAAAAAGCAATGAAACTCAACGACAAAGCTTTTGTCGCTGCAGTAGGTTGTTATGCACAATTAAAACCAGAAGAATTAGCTGATGTCGATGGCGTAGATTTGGTTTTAGGTGCTACCGAAAAATTTAAAATTACCGATTATATCAACGACTTGTCCAAAAATGACATGGGCGAAGTACATTCCTGTGAAATTGAAGAAGCTGATTTTTATGTTGGCAGTTATTCAATAGGTGATAGAACTCGGGCCTTTTTGAAAGTTCAGGATGGCTGCGATTATAAATGTACTTATTGTACAATTCCTTTAGCGCGTGGAATTTCACGTAGTGATACCATGGAAAATGTGCTGAAGAATGCCAAGGAAATTTCACAACAAGGCATCAGAGAAATTGTTTTGACTGGTGTGAATATTGGTGATTACGGAAAAGGTGAATTCGGGAATAAAAAACACGAACACACTTTTTACGAATTGGTTCAAAATTTAGATAAAGTGGAAGGTATTGAGCGCTTGCGAATTTCTTCCATAGAACCTAATTTATTGAAAAACGAAACCATCGATTTTGTATCGAAAAGCAGAACTTTTGTACCGCATTTCCATATTCCATTGCAATCGGGAAGTAATGAGATTCTGAAGAAAATGAAACGCCGTTATATGCGCGAATTGTATTTTGACAGAGTAGCTAAAATTCGTGAAGTCATGCCACACGCTTGTGTTGGTGTTGATGTGATTGTTGGTTTTCCAGGCGAAACCGACGAACTATTTTTAGAAACTTATAATTTTCTAAACGAATTGGATATTTCGTACTTGCACGTTTTTACCTATTCTGAAAGAGACAATACCGAAGCAGCCACAATGGAAGGAGTAATTCCAGGAAACGTTCGTGCTAAAAGAAGTAAAATGCTACGAGGTCTTTCAGTTAAAAAGCGTCGTGCTTTTTACGAAAGCCAAATAGGTAAGAATAGAACTGTTTTGTTTGAAGGTGAAAATAAAGAAGGATACATTCATGGGTTTACAGAGAATTACGTCAAAGTAAAAACACCTTGGAATCCTGAATTAGTGAATACATTACACGAAATCAATTTAACGAAAATTGACGATGATGGTTCGGTGAGAATGGAGTTCTTAAACGTAGAAGTTTAATATTTATAGTGAAAGCGTATTTTGGTAATTCGGAATACGCTTTCGCCATATTGTTCTATAAATTCAAATTTATTTCTTCCGGGCTGCTCTAGATTCACAATGGCTGTGGCTCCAATTTCATAATACATTTTGTCGCCTTCCATCATAAATTTCCCGCCATTATTTCTATAAGCGGAGCGAATTAAAGTGAATTCAGATAAATTCCATGTGGTTTGATTGGCATCGAAATCATCTTTGCCAGAAATTAATCCTTCAGTAATTTCGGTTACACAGCCATAATATTTCTCGATATTTTCGAAAAATTCTATGACTTTGTGATTTGTTTCTTCTGAACTCATAGAATAAAGATATAAGTTTTTTTCAAAAAACAAAACCGCCTCTTTTTAAGAAACGGTTTTAGCTTTTAAATGATATATTAAATTCTAATTCCAGGTGGAAGTAATTCCCTGTAAACTGGGTTTTTTCGGAAAAAGGCGGCTATTTTAGGCAAAACAGGAACTACTTTTAGTTTTCGTTCAATAGCAATAGCCATGATGTTTTTTAATAAATCAGAAATAAATTCTTCGTCATTAAAATTTTCAGGAACATTCAATCGAGTTAAAAATATTTTCTTTTCTTGAAAGGAATATTCAACTGTTATCAGTTTGTCTTCAACGAAAGTTTCAAACTGTCTAGAAAAAGTATTGTCTCTAATTTCCATATTTTTTGAAAAAATAATATTAGCCATACAGACATGTCAGCCAAATAAATTATTTTTATACAAAATTAAGAATAATTAATTGGCTTTGCTATTAAAAGAGTTAAATAATGAGTAAGATTCATGTCTATTTCATGCCAGGTATGGCAGCAAGTCCAAAAATTTTTGAAAGAATTAAGTTGCCTGAAGATGACTTTGAAGTTCATCTGTTAGAGTGGTTCTTGCCTGAACCGAAAGAATCGTTATCAAATTATGCGAAAAGAATGACCAATGAAATTAAGCATGAAAATGTAGTTTTAATTGGCGTTTCTTTTGGTGGAATCTTAGTTCAGGAAATGGCGAGGATAAAGCCGGTTAGAAAAACAATTATAATTTCGAGTGTTAAAAGTAATGTGGAATTTCCATTGCGAATGAAATTGGCCAAGAATACAAAAGCCTATAAACTTATTCCAACCAGTCTGATTTCTCATATAGAGTTTTTATTGAAATATGGTTACGGAGAGATGATAAAAAAGCGACTTGAGTTGTATAAAACATATCTTTCGGTTAATGATAAAAGATATTTAGATTGGGCTATTGAAAATGTTTTGAATTGGGACAGAAAAGAAATGGATGAAAATATTATTCACATTCATGGTGATGCAGATGAGGTTTTTCCAATTAAAAATATTAAGAATTGTATTGCCATTGAAGGAGGAACTCATTTAATGATTTTAAACAGGTTTAGATGGTTTAACAGTAATTTACCAGAGATAATTCTGAAATAAAAGTTCTATTTTAGTACTTTTACCCTTTAACGCTGAAATATGAAAATGATTAAGAAAATTGTACTGTTGTTTGTGATAGTTGGAGTGAGTGGATTGTTTATTAATGCAACTACAAATAAAAATACTTTTGCTTATTTCCCGAATGAAATAGATTTTGCTGGCGAAAAAGCGCCGTTGCATATTTACGATGTAAAGGAAAGAATGGATCGAGAATTAGAAATCAATATTAATTTACACTCGTCAACGAGATTAATTATAAAGAGGGCTAATAAAGCCTTTCCTATTATTGAGCCTATTTTAGCTCAGAATAAAGTCCCTGATGATTTTAAATATTTGGCAGTAATCGAGAGTTCGTTACTTAATTCAGTTTCAAGCGCTGGTGCAAGAGGGGTTTGGCAATTTATGCCCGAAACCGGTCGCGAAAAAGGAATGGAAGTAACTGAAACAGTAGATGAACGATATCATTTAGTGAAGTCAACACAAGCGGCTTGTAAATATTTGCTTGCTGCCAAAGAAAAATTTGGATCATGGACACTGGCAGCAGCTTCGTATAATGGCGGAATGAACGGAATTACAAAGCAAATAGAGTCTCAACAGGTAAATAATTATTACGATTTATTGTTGAATGAGGAAACATCAAGATATGTGTTTCGAATTTTGGCATTGAAAGAAATCATGAAAAACCCAGTTTTGTATGGTTTTGATATGAAGAAAGAAGAATTATACGAAAACCCACCTACAAAAATAATTGAAGTGGACAGTTCCATAACTGATTTGGCACTTTTTGCTAAAGCACAAGGGATTAACTATAAAATTTTAAAATACCATAATCCTTGGTTGCGTGATAAAAAATTAGACAATCCAAAAAAGAAAAAATACGAAATCGAAATTCCATTAAAAGGATATAACTAACATGAAAAATATGAGTACAGCAATAATTGTATCGTTAATAATTATTGGATTATTGGCTGGAATCCTCAGTGGATTAGTAGGTGTAGGTGGAGGAATCATTATGGTTCCGCTTTTGGTTTTAATGGTAGGGTTTAGTCAGCATCAAGCACAAGGCACAAGTCTAGCGGTTTTGGTTATACCAGTAACTGCGTTAGCTGTTTTTAATTATTACAAAGAGGGTTATATCAACTGGAAATATGCTTTGGTAATTGCTATTTTCTTCGTGGTTGGGAGTTATTTTGGCAGTAAATTAGCGGTTAATTTGGACCAAAAAATGCTCAAGAAAATCTTCGGAATTGTATTGTTGTTTATGGCTGGGAAAATGTTGCTGGGAAAATAATTTAAGATTTATTTTTCTTCGGTTTCGGTATTCTGCCAATGCGGATGTCTCTGTTTAGAATAAGCTCACATACTTTTCTGGCAGAAGCTTCAAAATTTGTGTCGTTCTCATAAATCAATTGCCACTCTGTATCTTCTTCTAAATTTGATGTAATTGAAGTTAGAGACGGAATGTCTTTTCTTAAGCTATTATGAAATTCCTGACTTGTTGCAACCCAAATACCATTCGATTCAGGATTTTTATCGCGCTGTCTTAAAATGAGTAGGATTTTATCATCCAAATAAATAGACCACATACCAAACATTGGTTTGATTTTTACATCAAGCGGGATTAAATAATCAAAGATAAAATCAAACGGGATGCTTTTTTTAGTCATAAGGCTAAATGTAGCATTAAAGAGGATACTTTACAATTAGTTTGTGGTTAATTGTTCAGTAGAAATGTTTTTCTCAATTAATAAGCTTCCTAGTCCTTCTCTAAAAGCGTTGTAATTCATAGTGTAAGCTTTTACATAAGTACTTTTGGTTTCAGGTTGTGCACCACCACGTTTTATATTAACAACTCTTAGGTTTTGATCTAAAAAATAAGAAGTAGGAAATCCAAGAGTGTGTTTTAAGTGAGAAACAACATTGGCGTCGTTTTTATAAGTTTCATGAGCATAACACACAGCAATGTTATGGTTAAACTTCCGGGCAATCTTTTTTACATTATATTTCTTATCCCAAAACAGAATGACAAATTTTACATCCTTAGCATATTTCTGAGCTAATTTATTCAAGGCTGGAATTTCTCCTTTGCTGGGAATACACCACGAAGCATAAGTTAAAATGAAAACAGGTTTGTTAAAACTGCTAAGCTTGATTTTTCTTTTTTCAAAACTTTTAAGGGAATAATCTTCGAAATAAGTACCTATAAGATGATTTGAAACTAAGGAGTCAAATAAAATTTGCCCTTTTTGAATGTCTTTGTTTTCAAAAGCCAAATCACTTTGAATGTTATACTTTTTTAAATGGGTCTTTATAATTTTAGCAAATGAATCATTGTCTCCTTGACAGAAACCAGAAAATGAGATAGATAAAATAATTAAAGTTATGTAAATATTTCTCATATATAATAATATTACAGTAAATGTATTTCTATAAACCGTTGTAGCACAATATATTCGATGAACGAACCAAATTATCGATAATTTACATAAAAACAAAAAAACCACGCAGGTTTGCGTGGTTTTGTATGAATTAAATGACAGTTAGATCTTTTTCATTTGATCTTTCATCATTTTGATTTGATCTTTTAGCATGTTTTGTTTGTCTAATTTTTTAGCTTCATTAAGTAAATTAGTAGCTTCAATTTTTCTTCTTCTGCTCATGGCAATTCCTGCCAGATTTAATTTAGCTAAAGCCAAATCCTGATCCATACTCAAGCCTAAACTAATCGCTTTTTTAAAATATTTTTCAGCTTGAACCAAATTCGTTTGAGAAAGCATCAATCCGTGTAGGTAATTGTAATATCCTTGTTGTTTTTGAACCAAAGCAGTCTCTGGATTTTTAATCTTATCTAGCCAATTTTTAGCACCAGCAAAGTCTTGTTTTCTCAATTTTAAGAAAGCAAGTAAAATATATTCATTCTTAAAGTAAAGAAAAACAGGAATTATGGATAATAAAATTATGAAAATCCCATTTCCAATATTGCTTTCTGTAAATTGCCAAACCCCAGTAATTATTAATAATCCAGCTATAACGAGTTTAATATTTCTATGAAACATATTTGTTTTTTTATAATGAGTTGCAAATATAGTAAAACGATTTAAAATTATTTTTATAAAACCACTTGCAAGAAAAAAAAATGATTGTATATTTGCACTCGGTTTTAAAGCAACCCAAAGTAAAGATTATTATACAAGATTTTAAAGATACAAAGTTATGAGTAAAAGAACATTTCAACCATCGAAAAGAAAAAGAAGAAATAAGCACGGTTTTATGGACAGAATGGCTTCTGCGAATGGAAGAAAAGTGCTTGCTCGTAGAAGAGCTAAAGGAAGACATAAATTGACTGTTTCTTGCGAACCAAGACACAAAAAATAATGATTATTCTTTAATCAATATCAAGCCGTTACTTTTATTAGTAGCGGCTTTTTTTTAAACCTGTTTATAAAAATTTGATAAATATTTGGAGCTTTTCCCGCTGTTCATTACAATCTTTTTAATTTTGAAGAAAATTAAAAAGGATTTTCACTGCCATCGGGGCTAGGGCTACTTTCTTAAACAGAAGCATACAACAACAATACAAAATACAATAACTACAACAACAATACAATGCCAAAAGACAATTCAATTAAATCGGTTTTAATTATTGGTTCAGGTCCCATCGTAATCGGACAAGCCTGTGAGTTTGATTATGCGGGTTCACAATCTGCTCGTTCACTTCGCGAAGAAGGAATTGAAGTGATTTTAATCAATTCGAATCCAGCAACCATCATGACCGATCCTACCATGGCCGATCATGTTTACCTGAAACCGCTTACTACAAAGTCAATCATCGAAATCCTAAAAGCGCATCCGCAAATTGATGCTGTTTTGCCTACTATGGGTGGACAAACCGCTTTAAATCTTTGCTTGGAAGCTGATGAAAAAGGAATTTGGCAAGATTTCAATGTAAAATTAATAGGTGTCGATATCAATGCCATCAACATTACTGAAGACAGAGAGCAATTCAAACAATTGCTTCAAAAAATAAATGTACCTACTGCACCTGCTGAAACCGCAACCTCTTTCTTAAAAGGAAAAGAAATTGCTCAGAAATTTGGTTTTCCATTGGTAATTCGTCCATCGTTTACTTTGGGTGGAACAGGAGCAGCTTTCGTACATAAAAAAGAAGATTTTGACGATTTATTAACGCGCGGTTTAGAAGCTTCTCCAATACACGAAGTCTTAATTGATAAGGCTTTATTAGGTTGGAAAGAATACGAATTAGAACTACTTCGCGATAAAAATGATAACGTAGTTATTATCTGTACTATCGAAAATATGGATCCTATGGGAATTCATACTGGAGATTCTATCACTGTAGCACCAGCCATGACTTTATCCGACACGACATTCCAAAAAATGCGTGATATGGCCATTTTGATGATGCGTAGCATTGGAAACTTCGCAGGTGGTTGTAATGTGCAATTTGCCGTTTCTCCTGATGATCAGGAAGACATTGTGGCCATCGAAATTAATCCTCGTGTGTCTCGTTCTTCTGCTTTAGCATCAAAAGCTACAGGTTATCCAATTGCTAAAATCGCTACGAAATTAGCTTTAGGGTATCATTTAGATGAATTGCAAAACCAAATTACCAAATCAACTTCTGCTTTATTCGAACCAACATTAGATTATGTTATCGTAAAAATCCCTCGTTGGAATTTCGATAAATTTGAAGGATCAGACAGAACGTTAGGTCTTCAAATGAAATCGGTTGGGGAAGTAATGGGAATTGGTCGTTCGTTCCAAGAAGCATTACACAAAGCCACTCAATCTTTAGAAATTAAAAGAAATGGGCTAGGAGCAGACGGAAAAGGATATAAAAACTACGAACAAATTATCGAGAAACTAACTTTTGCAAGTTGGGATCGTGTGTTTGTGATTTACGATGCGATTGCGATGGGAATTCCATTGTCAAGAATTCACGAAATCACAAGAATCGATATGTGGTTCTTAAAACAATACGAAGAATTATATGCTTTAGAAAAAGAAATTTCTAAATACGGTATTGAGACTTTACCTAAAGATTTATTGCTTGAAGCCAAACAAAAAGGTTTCGCCGACAGACAAATTGCTCATATGTTGGGATGTTTAGAAAGTCAAGTGCATAAATTGCGTGAGGATAAAAACATTAACCGTGTTTACAAATTAGTTGATACTTGCGCTGCCGAGTTCAAAGCGTTAACACCTTATTACTACTCTACTTTCGAAGCAGAAATTGAAACCGCTACCGGCGAAAGATATGTTCATAACGAAAGCATTGTAACGCCTAAAAAGAAAGTTGTCGTTTTAGGTTCTGGACCTAATAGAATCGGACAAGGAATCGAGTTTGATTACTCTTGTGTTCACGGTGTTTTGGCGGCTAAAGAATGTGGTTACGAAACCATCATGATCAATTGTAATCCTGAAACGGTTTCTACTGATTTTGATACGGCTGATAAATTGTACTTCGAACCTGTTTTTTGGGAGCATATTTACGATATCATCCAACATGAAAAGCCGGAAGGTGTAATTGTTCAGTTAGGAGGACAAACGGCATTGAAATTAGCTGAAAAATTATCGAAATACGGAATCAAAATTTTAGGAACTAGCTTCGATGCTTTAGATTTAGCAGAAGACAGAGGACGCTTTTCTGAATTATTGACTGACTTAGGTATTCCTTTTCCAAAGTTCGGAATTGCAGAAAGTGCTGAAGAAGCTTCAAAATTAGCGGATACTTTAGATTTCCCATTATTGGTCCGTCCTTCGTATGTTTTGGGTGGACAGGGAATGAAAATTGTCATCAACAAACCAGAACTGGAAGAACACGTAATTGATTTGTTGAAGAGTATTCCAGGAAATAAATTATTGCTGGATCATTATCTTGATGGTGCTATAGAAGCTGAAGCTGATGCAATTTGCGACGGTGAAAACGTATACATCATAGGAATTATGGAGCATATTGAGCCTTGTGGAGTTCACTCAGGAGATAGTAATGCGACATTGCCTCCATTTAATTTAGGTGAATTTGTAATGCAACAAATCAAAGACCACACGAAGAAAATTGCCTTGGCATTAAGAACAGTTGGTTTAATCAACATTCAGTTTGCAATAAAAGACGATACGGTTTATATCATTGAAGCCAATCCACGTGCCTCTAGAACAGTGCCATTCATTGCAAAAGCATATGGCGAGCCTTATGTGAATTATGCGACTAAAGTAATGTTGGGTGAAAATAAAGTGACTGATTTTAAATTCAATCCGCAATTGAAAGGATATGCCATTAAGCAACCAGTTTTCTCTTTCAGTAAATTCCCGAATGTAAATAAAGCCTTAGGGCCAGAGATGAAAAGTACTGGAGAAAGTATTTTGTTTATCGATGACTTGAAGGACGATCAGTTTTACGAATTGTACTCACGAAGAAAAATGTACTTGACTAAATAAAAATTAAAAGCCCCAATTTAAATTGGGGCTTTTTTTATGGTAAAATGTTATTCAATATTTAAAGATTTATTTGCTGTTAAAACACTTTTAAGGAAAAGTAATCCAACAATCCCAGCAATCAATGATGCTACTATAATAAACAGTTTAGCATTATTAATTACTTCATGGTCTTCAAAAGCCAATAGGGTGATGAAAATCGACATCGTAAACCCTATGCCACCTAAAATGCCTGCGCCTGTGATGTGTTTCCAAGATAAATCTTCAGGTAATTGAGCTGCTTTACATCGTACTGCTAAATAAGATAGCAACGTTATTCCTAATGGTTTTCCAACAATCAAACCCAAAGCAATTCCAACCGCATAGGTTTCAAACAAATGATCCGAATCGCTAAAACTGATAATGATCGCCGTGTTAGCTAAAGCAAACAAGGGTAAGATAATAAACGAAACAGGTTTGTGTAAGCCATGCAGTAATTTGTCTGAAATTGAAGTTTGTTCTCCTTTTTGAAAAGGAATCGCAAAAGCCACCAAAACACCTGTTATAGTCGCATGAACTCCCGAATGCATCATGCAATACCACATTAAAACCCCGCCTAAAAGATAGGGCCACAACACATATACTTTACGCTTGTTCATTAACAATAAAAGGGCAAAAATACCCATGGCCAAGGCCAAGTACAACCAGTTAATGCTTTGTGAATAAAAAAGAGCAATAATGATAATTGCACCCAAATCGTCAATAACTGCCAGTGCTGTTAAAAAAACTTTAAGCGAAGTAGGTACTCTGTTTCCTAAAAGCGATAAAATCCCAATCGCAAAAGCAATATCGGTCGCCATAGGTATCCCAATGCCGTTTTGGTATTCTGTGTGATGGTTCAAACCAAAATAAATCAGTGCCGGGAAAACAATCCCACCTATAGCTCCCGAAATAGGGAGCAAAGCATTTTTAATTTCCGATAATTCTCCAGTATAAACTTCTCTTTCTAATTCTAATCCAATCATTAGAAAGAAAATTGCCATCAAACCATCATTAATCAAATGTTCAATCGATTGTCCGGCAATAGTATAATGCCAGATGGCTAAATAATTTTCCTGTAAGTAAGAGTTGGTAATCAATATGGATAGTGAAGTACAGAGGAGCAGAACAATTCCGCCTGCTTTTTCGCTTTCAAAAAAGGATGTAAATAATGTTGTGGCTTTCATCAATAAAAAACTATTGCGCTTTATTCTGATTAATAATTTCTAAATTTACAATATTATTAAATAAGAGTTATGGGCGCTTTCAAGAAAAGATTCAAAAAACTAAAAACAGATAACCATACTGGTTTTGGTGCTAATGCTGCCAGTTACGGAGGAAGGTTTATCAATAAGGATGGTTCAGCAAACATCAAAAAATCAGGGATTGGTTTTGCCGAAAGCATCAGTTGGTTTCATACCATGCTTAATATTCCTACTTGGAAGTTTATGGTCATTATTTTTATTTTTTATGGGATTGTCAACTTCGGATTTGCTTGTTTGTATTGCCTTATTGGTATAGAATATCTCAACGGAATTTCAGCTACCTCTTTTGCTGAAAAATTCGGGCAAGCCTTCTTTTTTAGTGCTCAGACTTTTACAACAGTTGGTTACGGACATATTAGTCCCATTGGTTTTTGGGCGAGTTTTGTAGCTTCTGTGGAAGCATTGTTCGGTTTGTTGAGTTTTGCCATTGCTACAGGTTTGTTTTACGGAAGATTTAGCAAGCCAAAAGCACACATTCGATTTTCTGGAAACGCCATTATTGCTCCTTTTCAAGAAGGAAAAGCTTTGATGATGCGAATTGCGCCTTATAAAAACACAAATTTAACCGATGCGGAAGCCAAAGTGACCTTAGGGATGAGAATGGAAGAAGATGGAGTGGAAGTCAACCGATTTTTTTCTCTTGATTTAGAATACGATAAAATTAATGCGTTGACTTTAAGTTGGACACTTGTGCATCCTATAACAGAAGAAAGTCCATTATATGGTTTCACTGAAAATGATTTTAAAACCCACAAAGGCGAAGTTATTATGTATGTAAAAGCCTTTGATGAAATGTATAGTAACACTGTCGCCATACGATCTTCTTATACCTTTGAAGAAATTATTTATGGAGCCAAATTTGTGCCTATGTTTGAAAACAGCAATGACAGTTCCAGAACAGTTCTGTATTTAGATAAACTAAATGCTTTTCAAGAAGTAGGTCTGCAAGAAGTTGTTCTATAGTTTATTGAAGCTGATAGTCAAGTGATACTTGTACTTGTTTGGCTACTTTACTTCTAAGTATAAACGGGAGGTCAATTTTAAAATCGTCTGTATTTAAACTAAAATCGGAAGAAAGAGTAATGATATCATTTACTTTTGAGATTTTAGCAATAATTTCTTTTTCCTTAAGTTGACCGTGTATTTCAAAAACGCCTTTTATTTTATATTCTTGTTTTTGTGCAGTTAAATTCTCTGCAATAAAATTTTCAATTCTACCTTTAAAAGTTGCTTTAGGGAATTTTTCGCTTTCCATGTAATTTTCATTAAAGTGTTCTTCCATTAGAGCCAGCTTAAATTTAAATCCTTTTATTAAAGTGATACTTGCTATTTCCCCAGTTTTTAAGTTTAATGCGCAAATGCTATTCTTATTTGTTGCTTTTACTTCTTCAAATGAAGGCATAGAAGCTTCGAAAGTAGTTTGACCAGTTTTAGTCAAAACTTTATCCTGTGAAAACCCTATGGATTGAAATAAAAAAAGGACTGAAATTAGTATTGACTTTTTCATGATATAGTTTATTCAGGGTAGTTGCTATTTTTCCACGCAATGATTAAATCTATTTTTGATTGAGGTAAACGATCTCTTCCAAAAGGCATTGAAAAACTTGGGTCGGTGCTGGAAATTCGATCGATTAATCCACGAGTTTTTACGGCATCTCTTACGTTTTCATAAGTTAGTAATGGCATTGGCGCTCCATTTTGAGGTGGGTCAGTATGACATTCTATACAATTGGCTTGAATTATTGGTCTCACATCTGTATTGTATTTTACAACAACTGGAGCGGGAACAGTTAAATCCGACTCACTATCATTAACACATGAAGAAATGAGAAATAACACAAAAAGCAAAATAGTTGCATTTTTCATAAAAAGGAGATAATTACTGTTAAAATTAAAATAAATAATGCGTTTTTAGTAAAAAAAAATGTTAAATTTGGGTAGATAATTAATTTAAAAATTAAGTTATTCTTAGTAGAAGCAAGATTTTATAAATGTGTAATTTTTTAAACGGCTAACCTCATGAAACCAATTTTACTTTTAATTTTTTTGATAACATCATTGTCTTCTTTTTCGCAAAATGATGTTTTTAACGTGGCTCGTTCAGGAACTGCTGATGAAATGAAAGAACTGATGAAGAGCGACCCGAATATAATAAATACTACAAACGCTGATGGTTACTCACCTCTCATTTTGGCTTGCTACAAAGGCAATGTTGAGGTTGCAAGTTACTTGATGAAAAATGTAAAGGACATAAATTACGGTTCCGGAATGGGAACTGCATTAATGGCTGCCACGGTCAAAAATAATGTTCAAATAGTTAAATTATTATTGGAGAATAATGCCAATCCTAATATCCCAGATGCTAATGGCTCAACAGCATTAATTTATGCTTCTATTTTTAAATCATATGACATTGCTAATTTGTTAGTAAAGTACAAAGGAGATAATGCGCATAAAGACAATCGAGGAAATTCGGCTTTAGATTACGCTATTTTAGCCGATGATGATAAACTAATACAAATCTTAAAAACGAAATAACATGAAAAACTTTATTTTATTATTTGTGACCAGCATTCTAACAGTATATGGTTTGTCAGCACAAACATACTCAACTGGAACAGTAACTTTTTTTTCTAATTATACTGGAAAAATAGATGTGACCAACACGACCGTTACAGTAACTTTGGTTGGTCCTAACACAAGTTGGCTGGGAATTGGTTTTGACGTAACTTCAATGGATGACATAGGTAAAGATGTTATTATTTTTGATGGGACTTCAATTACTGATAGAAGTTTTAATGGTGAAGGTATTGTTCCTCCAACAGATACCCAAAACTGGACATTGGTTTCTAATCTTAATAATACCCCATCAGCTGGTGTTAGAACAGTGACTATGACACGGGCAAGAGTTGCAACACAAGGTACTGACTATACATTTCCTTTAGCGGCTCAACCACTAAATGTTTTGTATGCCCGTAGACCAAGCTCTACAGTTATAGGTTACCACGGATTAGGAAATTGTGGAGCAATAACGGTTAATTTAACTTTAGGAAACCAAGACTTTGAAGTCGATGCGTTTAAAATGTATCCTAATCCTTCTAAAGAGTATTTAATCATCGATTTACCACAACAAATAAATAGCGGTGAAATGAAAATTTACGATACTTTGGGAAGAGTCGTTAGAAAGCAAAGTATAACCCATTCTGAAAATAAAATTGATACTAATGGTTTAACAACCGGAACTTATATGGTTGTTTTAAGAACTGAATATGGTAATGCTACTAAAAACTTAGTAATAGACTAATTCATGAAATATTTTTTTCTAACTCTTTTTACGATAGTTTCTCAGTTTGCAATGGCTCAAGACGATTTGCTTTCTGAAATTGATACTACTGATGCTGATAAAAATGTGGTAGCCGCTTTTAAAGCCCAAAAAATCGTAAATCTAGAATCGACAAAATTGTTAGGAGACAAAGAGTTATATGTTGTTGTAGCGCATCGTTTTGGATCCATTAAAGATGGTTTTGAAGGTTTTTTTGGGTTGGATAATGCGGTGACTCAAATTAAATTTATTTATGGTTTAACCAATAAACTTTCTCTTGGTGCAGGCCGAAGTGAGCAAGCCTATGATTTCAGTGCAAAATATTTACTGGTTCCTCAGCGAACAGATGGGTTTCCTTTTACGATAGTAGGTTTTAACAGTATTGGATTTAATAACCTTTTAAAAGAATCCAATTATCCCAAAATGACATTCAATAACCGAATGATTTATGTAAATCAGTTACTGGTTTCTAGAAAATTTTCAGAAAATTTATCGTTAGAATTTGCACCGTCTTATTTTCATGAGAATTTTGTGGTGAGCGATGCTCAAGATAACAGTCAGTTTGCTCTAGGTTTTGGTGGAAGATATAAAGTTTCTAAAAGAGTTTCTATTAATCTAGATTATGCGGCGCATATGAATAGAGCGGCTGAATCTTTATATAGAAATCCGCTATCTGTAGGTGTCGATATTGAAACTGGCGGACACGTTTTTCAAATGCATTTTACCAATTCGCAAGGAATTCACGAATCAGGATTTTTAGCCAATACCAATGGAGACTGGGGGAAAGGAGAGATCTATTTTGGATTTAACTTGGTAAGGGTATTTTAGTTCATTAGCCCCGATGGAAGTGATATCCTTTTTAAACTTGCAAAAGTTTGAAAAGATATAACGTACAGCGGGACGAAAGTTGTTAGGACCGAGAAATAACTGCTCCTAAAAAACTTCTAACTGAACGTTGTAACGACTTAAATTAGACAGCGCTTCATCTGATTTGTAATCAAAATTAACCTCATGTTGTTGCTTTTCTTTTCGGGTTGAAATCATTTTGATGCAATTGTAAAAACGACGTACATCTTCTAAATCAGCTAAAATTAATCCAGGAACTTGTGAGTTATTTCCATTTTCATCTTTGGCGACCATGGTGAAATAACTCGAATTGCAATGTTTTACTACGCCGGTTCGAATATTTTCGGCTTCCACGCGAATGCCAATAATCATAGAGCTTTTCCCAACATAATTTACCGAGGCTCGCATGGTTACTAATTCGCCTACTTCTATTGGATTTAAAAAATCGACCGTATCGACCGAAGCAGTAACACAATAATTTCCGGAGAATTTAGAGGCGCACGCAAAAGCAATTTGGTCTAATAAGGATAAGATATAGCCACCATGAATTTTACCACTAAAATTAGAGTGAGAGGGCAACATCAACTCTGAGATGGTGACTTTTGAAGATTTAACGGTTTTAAATATTTGTTCCATCTTATTTGTTGAAATGTGGAGATTTTTCGGTTTGAACCGCAGTTACATAATAATGCGTATCGCCCCACCAAGGAAATGTTTTATATCGTTCTATGTAAGTTACTTTAACATATTTTCCTTGCATTGTTTTTAGTTCTTCGATTACTTTAGCATCGCTGTCTAAAACAGAGAATTTAAAGATTTGTGCTCCCGAAATCCCTTGAGAAATTTCACCTTCATATGTTTTGAAGATATAACCTTTACTGCTAAATTTTATCAGTTCTCCAGTTCTGTCTCCCTCGCTATATGTGGCGTAGTATAAAACAGTAAAATATCCCGCAATCCCTAATAGTAATGCGATAATGGTGATAAAAAGGAATTTTCGTAACATAGCTTTTAGTTTAAGGTGTTGTTTTCGTTGGTTTCTGCTCTGGTTAATATGTTGTCTGGAAGGGCTTTTTTAGCTTTGGCTCCCATTTTTTTCAATTTTTCAACACTGGTGATGAGGTTTCCTTTGCCTTCAACCAATTTGTTCATGGCGCCACTATATTCCAGTTTCGATTCGTCTATTTTTTTACCGATTTTGATTAAATCGGAAACGAAACCTTCAAACTTATCATATAAAGCACCTGCTTGACGTGCAATTTCAAAAGCATTTTCCTGCTGCTTTTGATTGGCCCACATGCTATCGATGGTACGTAAAGTAGCCAATAAGGTCGATGGTGTTACAATGACGATATTTTTCTCGAAAGCTCTGTTGTATAAGGTAGTGTCTTCGTTTAATGCCAAAGCAAATGCGGGTTCCATTGGGATAAACAACAACACAAAATCAGGGCTTTCTATTTGGTATAAATCCTGATAATTTTTGTCGCCCAATTGTTCAACATGGCGTTTTATGGCGATAACGTGTTCTTTCAGGAATTGGGCTTTTATGTCTTCGTCGTCTTCGTTAATATAACGTTCGTAAGCCGTTAAGGTTACTTTAGAATCGACAATCATTTTCTTACCATCAGGTAAATTAATGACTACATCGGGGAAAACACGATTGCCTTCATCGTTGGTGAAACTTTGTTGTACTTCGTATTCACGTCCTTTTTCTAAACCTGATTTTTCTAAAACGCGCTCTAAGACTAATTCGCCCCAATTTCCTTGCATTTTGCTATCGCCTTTTAAGGCTTTAGTCAAGTTGAGGGTCTCCTTACTCATTTGTGCATTCATTTCACTTAATCCTAGTATTTGCTGACGCAAAGCGGCGTGATAGTCGATACTTTCTTTATGAGTGTCTTCTACTTTTTTCTCGAAAGTGTTGATTTTATCTTGTAAAGGTGTCAAGATATTTTTAAGGTTTTCCTTGTTTTGCTCCGTGAATTTTGAGGTTTTTTCTTCTAAGATTTTATTGGCTAAATTTTCAAATTCTTTGGTGAATTTTTCTTGTAAATGATTGACTTCATCTTTTTGCTCTTTGTTGCGTTCCCAAAGATTTTCAAAATCGGTTTCTTTTTTAGATAATTGAATGGCCAGCGACTCCTTCTCCGAACGGATGTTTTCTTTTTCTATATTAGATTGCACTAATTGTTGTTTCAATTCTTCAATTTGTGCCAATAAACCATTGATGCGTTCTTCTAATCCTGATTTTTCAGATTGTGATTTGGCAGAAAAAATAATTTTTCCAATATAGATTCCAATGGGTAAGGCAATAATGAATGCGGCTAGTACGAAAAGCGTTTGCGACATGGGTGTATAATTTATTTAGTGTAAATGTAACAAAAAATAAAATTGATTTTTAATTGAGTGGAGATAATGTGTTGGGTGTTTTTTTGCTACAATACTCTACAGGTACGGAAAGAAACCCGTACAAAGTTTGCCAATTCACGTTGTCAATATTGCAATACGGTATCAACTTGTAAAACCAAAGAGTAAATGATTAAAAAAAAAATAAAAGTACAGCAATTAATATTCATCTTTATCTACATCGACCTCATTTGTGTTTTTGTATTCATTATCTAAATAATCGCTGTATTCTTTTTTATCTCTTTGATTCATGACAATTGTAAATACAATAAAAACAATTACAATAGCGGCAACAATACTTAATATGATCCAATTAACAGACATGGCTCAAACTTTTTTATAAAGTTCGGGTTTTTTAGGATTTTTGTATCTTATTGAAAAGTTAAATATCACCTATTTTTTTATTGTAGGGAACAGTTGTTGTCAGTTATAATACGTCAAGAACCACTTTTAATACGTTAGGTTACGTATTAAAAGTGGTTCTTATTATACGTGTTTCAAAAAACACTAAAAATTTATATTGTTACTCCGCAAATTCCAATATATCACCAGGTTGACAGTTTAGTACTTTGCAAATAGCCTCCAGTGTACTAAAACGGACTGCTTTTGCCTTTCCGGTTTTTAATATGGAAAGATTAGCTAAAGTTAAATCGACCTTTTCAGAAAGTTCGTTCAACGACATTTTCCGTTTGGCCATCATGACATCAAGATTTACAATAATTGGCATAGCTTATACGGTTAATTCGTTTTCGTTTTGAATTTCGATTCCTTTCTTAAAAATCTGCGCAATTACAAAAAGTGTAACGCTCATAAACAGCCATACATCGCCTCCGCCTAAGTGTAAGGATTCTACATCAGGTAGTTCCACTCCTTGCTGAGCAAACCACTTAGCATATTTTGCGCCCCACGATGAGAATAATCCTATCCCGAAGGTCAAATAGGATACATTAAAAATGAAACTACCTACTTCTTTACTGAAGGGCTGAGACATATTTAGTTTTTTATCGTATAAAATTTTTACAATCAGATAAAATAGTAGTGCTTTCATTATAGCAACAATACTCATCAGTGATGTCATTACAAGGAAATACCCATGATCGAAAGCATAAAGATTAGACATATCGCTTCCTTCCCAAAAATTATTGGCGCAAATAGGATTAATTACCAGTGTAAAAAAAGTATTGAATATAATGCCACCTGCTTCTATACATAAACCAATAAATAGTATCCATGCAAGAATATACAATAAATTAAGTATTTGTTTTGTACTAATTTTAATTTCCATAATTATTTAGTTTTTAAAAGTTAACATTGCAAATGTAAATAAATATTTATTGATAAACAATAAAAATATATTTATATTAAATAAAAAATGTAAAAAAAAGGTAGTGAAGTAATGCTTTAAATTCTTAGCATAAAAAAGCCTTCATAATATAGAAGGCTTTTTTGTTTTATTGTCAACCGGCCGTTATATTATATCACAAGTTGCAATCTTATTTCCATCGATCTCCACGCATTTTTACATAGTGTGTCCAAACATAAGGCCAAGGAATTACAAGAGGCACAATAACTCCCATTAAGCAGTTTTGGGCTGTTTCCAAATTGTTAGCGTCCATTTGATCTGTAGACCAGAGCGGGAGCGCAACTGCAATGAGCCATATGGATTTCCAAATCAGTTCAAAGAAAAGCACAGGCAACATTTTCAGCGGATAGCGAATCCCTAAAAACGCCAAAACCGAAACTGCCCCCAGCATGCTACAACCTACCCCGTGCCAGAGAGGCCAAGGTGTTGGATGGTGAATTATTTGTGGCCATATGGTGAATGCAAGCCCTACAGCTATAAGAAGATAAGTTGCTCGTAGCAGGTATAGGCGAAATGTTGATACATCATTCATTTTATAATTCTTTTAGATTATTGCAATCGGTTTTTGTTAGAGGCATTTTTGAGGTAAAATGGATATTGCTTCGATCTTTAAAAGTTGCGCCATCACTGTTTAACTCACCATAGCCTTCAATAAGTTTATCTCCATCAACTTTAAAAGCTACTTGTCTAATTGACTCTTTTCCTTCCGACTGAAAAGTATAATTGGCTATTAATATTCCCTCTTGTAATTCTCCCTTGAAATTTCCTGAATTTTTGTCTTTTTCAGTCAAAGAATAAGTCAGATTTCCTTTGATTTCTTTACCGTTTTCAATAATTTCCAAGGACACCATATTTTTACCGTCATTAAAAAAATAGCATCCTAAATCTAGCGTAGTTGTTGTTTCTTCTGCAATTTCTTCTAAATCGGAATTTAAGTTTTCTGTTTTTTGCTCTTTGTTTTTACAGTTTAGCATGGTTAATGCTACGAATGATAACACGATTAGTTTTTTCATAGTTTAATCAATTTTTTTAAAGATAATTTTTACTCCTGATGAATTTGATAAAATTAGTCTGTTGTTTCCTATTTGATATATGTTGGTATTTTGAAGGGCTGTAATGAATTCTGCTTCTTTGTTTGCAGGTTCACACATCATTTTAGTAGTGGCCAAATTGATAAATCGAAGTTTTCCTTTTTCAAAAAATAATGAGCCATTCATTCGGTTGCAACCTGCAAAACCTAAAAATGTATTGGTGCTTGCATAAATTTCTAGTAATGGAAACTCTTTGCTAAAATCTTCTTTGCTAATTTTTCTACCATTTAGTTCTTCTAGAATCCAAATGTCATGCAAACGATAATCAGTTATATATTGTCCACAACCGTTTAATTTTTCAAATTCGGTGGTTTTATTTTTTTTGTATTCAACAGAAACAGCATAAGGAAAAGTAACACCCGACATTGCATTTACACAGTTTTGTTGTGAAATTTGAATATTTAATTGAGCCGTTTCGGTTTTTATTCGATACAATTTTACATTTGCATCCATAGCCAAAATAGGCTCTACGGAAGGCGCTACAAGTGAATCGCTTATTGTTTTAAAAATAATTTTGTTGTCTGAAATGGTTAAACCCCAAAAAGGTTCAGTTCCGCTAGATTTAAAATAGTCTTTTTCAACACCATCATCTTTCTCAAAGTTATTCACTATTGGCGTGTTTGACTGTGAGCTTTCAGAAACTGGAACAGGTGTGGTTTTACAGCTTAAAACTGTTAAAAGAATAATGACAAAACAGGCTATTTTATTCATTTTAACTAGAGGTAAAATTAGTTTTCACTTTTTTTGAATCGCATCATTGGTACTTCGTCAATATTCAAACTGAGTTTGCCATTATTGTCAACAGAATAATTATTGACTTTTCTCATCATTTGTAAAAACGTCTGTTCACCTCCGCCTTCACAAAACATCATTGTTGTTGGTCCAGGTTCTCCAAATGATATTGTTTTACCGTCGGAGGTATATTTTGCCATATATCCATTACAACTTGAACTTCCATTAACTTCATTGGTTGTTGTATTGAATATAATTTGTGGCTTTTTGTTAGGATATAAACCCTCAAAAGCAATTCTTGGTCCGGAAATATACTCTAATTCCCATGTTGTATTTGAGAGATTATCAGCGGTTTTATCGTTTTTCACAGTTGTGCAAGAGCTAATGAGTATCGCTAAAAAGGAAATGAGTAATAATGCATTGTTTTTCATAATTAAAATTCACTAAGGGTTAAATTGTTATTTTTTATTTTATGTTCGATGAAATTAAAATACCCACTACTAATAAAAAAACACACTTACAATCAAATTTTTTTCAATACTTGGAAGTAACTATCTCTGTGTTCATTAATAGAAAATTAGTTTGCTAGGCTTTTAATAAAGTTTCAATATCAAATTTCTTCATTTGCATGAAGGCCTGCATAACGCGAGGAAATCTTTCAGGATCACTCATCAATGTTTCTAATATTTCAGGAACGATTTGCCAAGACACTCCAAATTGGTCTTTGAGCCATCCACACATGCTTTCTTCTCCGTCTTCAGTGAGTTTATCCCAATAGTAATCGACTTCTGCTTGATCTTTGCAACTGACTACAAACGAGACTGCTTCATTAAAGCCGAATTCGTGTGTCATTCCGCCATCCATCGCCATAAAAACGGTTTTGTCCAATTGAAATTGAGCATGTTTTACCTTTCCAGCTTCTACAGGTTCGTTTTCATCGTATTTTAAAATGCCTGTAATACTTGAGTTTTCAAATACAGAAGTGTAGAAATTAACCGCTTTCTCGGCATTCCCATGTTGTTTTTGGGTTAACATAAGTGTTGGTGTGAACTTCTGACCTGTTTCGGCTAATTTTCCGTAAGCCAATTGCCAGTTGACTCCATATTTATCTTGTACCCAACCGTATTTTTCACTCCATGGATATTTATCCATCGCCATCAATATAGCACCGCCTTCCAATAGTTTGCTCCAGGTGTCATCAATTTCTGCTTCCGTTTCGCACATCACAAAAAAGGAAATTGAAGGGTTTATTTTGAAAGCCGGCCCGCCATTCAAACACATGAATTTTTGCCCGAAAGATTCGAAAATAGTAACAAAAGAATTTTCTTCTTTACTTTTTGAATTACTGAAAACAGTACAATAAAACTCGGCAGCTTCTTTGGCTTGACCATCAAACCAAAGACATGGATATATTGGATTTTTCATGTTTTATTGTTGAGGAAATTTGCTCATATCCATATAAAAGACTTCCCAGAAATTACCGTCTAGATCTTCAAAACTGCGTTGTTGCATAAAGCCGTGATCTTTAGGTTCTGTTGGTTCAGTTCCTCCTGCTTTTAGCGCATTGTCTGCCATTTCGTTCATTTTGGCTACATTTTCTGTAGAAATGGAATTGATAACACTGGTGGTTTTGGTTGTGTCTCCCATGTCTTTTTTGATAAAACCTTTAAAACGGTCGTGAGTAAGTATCATAACATAGATTTCTTCGCTAAATTGCATACAAGCTGCGCTTTCGTCTGTAAATGCTGGTTTGTTTGTGAATCCGATTTTGGTGTAAAAATCCATGGCTTTAGCAAGGTCTTTTACTGGAAGGTTGATAAAAACTTGTGGTCTCATGTTTATTATAATTTATAATTAGTTTTTTAATAGTTGATATTGAATTTTATTAGATGAATTGTGGACTATAAATTTACAAATGGTTTTTGAATTATTATGTTAAGAAATGGAGTGAGGAATATCAAATTATTAATAAGGATATTGCTTTTTAAGCATCATTTCTTCAAATTCTTTTGCAGGAAATGGTTTGCTTAAAAAACCAGTTACATAATTGTTACTTTCAATTCGTTTGATTTCTTCGGTATCTAAAGAAGAGGTAAGCATAAAAATTTGTGTTTCTCTTTTTAATTCTTCAGGTAGCGTATCGTATTCTGAAAGAAACTTTATTCCGTTCATTTCAGGCATTTGGATGTCTAAAAGAATGATTAAAGGATGATTGAAATGACTTCTGTTATTATAAAGCCACTGAATTCCTTCTTTGCCGTTATTGACAATATTTATGTTGTCTATATCCAGCACTTTTTTAAATAATTGTTTTGTAACTAATTGGTCAATTACATTGTCTTCTATTAGTAAAAAAATATAATTAGTCTCCATATGATTTAGGTATTGTTACTGTAAATTTGCTACCAATATTGCTTTCTGAATTTACGATGATACTTCCTTTAAGGATCTCAATGGCTTCTTTGACTATGTAAAGACCCAATCCTGAGCCTTTATTGTTGTTAGTGACAAAGAACATATCGAAAATTTGGTTTTGAAATTCTTTTTTGATTCCTATACCATTGTCTTCAATTTCTATTTTGTGAAATTCATCATGATTGTATGTTTTAATTGAAATATTGGTTTCGGCTTTATTTTCATCAGCATACTTGATGGCATTTGACAATAAATTGTTGATTATGATTTTTAATCGTAAACCATCGCTATTTATTTTATCGATTAATATGTCTTTTCGAATGTTTACTCTATTATTGGTTTTTATGTGTTGGTGCTGGGTAATGGCATCATCAACTATTGTGTTTAAAAAAACGGGCTCAATGGTGAGTTCTTTTCTTTTATTTTTTGAATAATCTATAATGTCACTAATAAACTTGTCTTGTTTGATAAGACTTTGGTGCATTAGGTTTAAATAGTCTTTAATTTGATCTAAGTTATCCTCCATTTGCGCGATTTCTATTAATCCTTTTAAAGAAGTAATTGGTGATCTCAAATCGTGGGAAGCACTGTATACAAAACGGTCAAGTTCAGTATTTGCAATTATTAGATTTTGGTTTTTTGCTTCAATTTCATTTCGAGAACTGATCAGTTTTTTAACCGTTTTCAGATAATAAATACTCACGCTACTGATGATTATTAAGATGAAAAAGATGTTTGTGTAAATCAGATACTCTTTGATTTTTCGGGTGCCATCTCCCAGTGTGTTTAAAAAATTTCTTTCGTTGACAGTAAGCTTGTCGCTAAGATTGCCAATCTGTAAAAGCAATTTTTGTCGATCTTCGGGTGTTAAATCTGAAGAGATGTTTTTCTTATAGATTTCATTTCCAGTAAAATATAGTTCATTGATTAAATTATCTCCTAATTCCCATTCGTGAATTGCTTTTGCTAAAAAGGGCACAGTTTTAAAGTTCTTAAACAGCCAGATTAAATCATCTAGATCCTTCTCATTATTTCGTCCAGCTCTAAATCCATTTTTAACAATGTCATTGTCTAGGTTATTGACAAGAGCAGTTCTTGCTGAACCGTCTCCCTGCGGAACTTTTAATTCTTCTGAAAATAATTTCCATTGTTCTTTATCATGTGTATAGAGGTATGTGATGAGGTGGCGGACTGCATCTTTTTGCCCTTTGGAATAATGCGATTCCCCATTAACATACGCTCTGCTCGCGGATAGAATTTTAATAGTAAAAAAATTTATGAAAATTAAAAAGGCGCATGAAAGGAATACTATTAACAAAAGAATGAAAACATTAGGGGAACTTAGCTTTTCTATAATCTTTTGATTAGTCATTTGTTTCCTGATTTGTGAGCTAATAATAGAATGACGTAAATTACATAATTTTTTTAAATTGTAAGTATTTATTTATAATAATAAATGTACATTTTGTGATTTTTTTGTTAAATTAATTTCAAATTAAGAAAAATAACTCTTTTTAATTTATAGATATAAGTGAACTAATATGAAATTTAGTCTAGATTAGTGTGCTTGTTCTAAGCATCTAATAATGTATTTTTGTTTGTAAAAATGTAAGCAAAGGATAAATCTTAAAGTATGGAAAAAATAAAACACAAGTATCATTCGTTCTTTCTTGGATTGATTTCAATATCCGTTTGGTTGGCTGTTGGTCTGCAATTCTATTTTGCACTTTCACACCGTCTTTCCTCACTTCCGGAAGCCGTCGTGCGGTTCTTTAGTTATTTTACTATTCAATCGAATATCTTAGTTGGAATATGTTTCACTCTTTTATGGTTGTCGCCAAAATCAAAATGGGGGTATTTTTTTGCTCAAACCAAAGTTATTACAGCCATTACTCTGTATATGTTTATCGTTGGGTTGGTATACAATTTAATTTTAAGATTTCAATGGGAGCCACAAGGACTGGTGAGAGTTGCTGATGAGTTGTTACATTTTGTAAACCCATTATTGGTGTTACTGTATTGGTTATTTTTTGTAAACAAAAAGACATTGGAGTTCAAATCTATTTTTACATGGTTGGTTTTCCCAGCGTTATATCTTATTTATACTTTAATTCGAGGATATTTCTTTCACTTTTATCCTTACCCGTTTATGGATATTAATGTTTTAGGTTTCAATGCGGTAATGGTTAATAGTATTTTTATACTAATGGCTTTTTTGGTGGTTGGATTTGTACTTACTGGTGCAGGTAAAATCGCAAATAAAAACTAATATGAGCGAACATCGTCACTTTATATTGCACAAACCTCATGGTTATTTAAGCCAATTTATTTACGAAAAAAAGCGTCCCAAAAAGAAGTTAGGAGAGTTGTATGATTTTCCCGAAGGTACTATGGCGATTGGTCGTTTGGATGAAGATTCGGAAGGTTTGTTATTGCTTACAACGGATGGTATGATGAGCGAAATTGTGCGAAGTAAAACCATCGAAAAAGAATATTATGCTCAAGTAGATGGAGTGATAACTCAAGAAGCCATTGAACAGCTGAAAAAAGGGGTTGAAATTGGTTTTAAAGGCATTCGTTATACAACTAAACCATGTGAATCCAGAATTATAGAAGAGCTTCCGTCATACATAGGCGAGGGCAGAAGAATCCGAGACGAACGCCATGGACCAACGAGCTGGCTTTCGATTACTTTAACAGAAGGAAAGTTTCGTCAGGTGCGAAAAATGACGGCTGCTGTTGGATTTCCCACACTTCGATTGGTGAGAATTCGAGTAGGAGACATACATTTGCACAATCTTAAAGCCGGTGAAGTTTTAGAAGTTAAAGATTTTTTTAAGTAATGTTGTCATTCCGAAGTATGAGGAATCTCATTTTGTATTAACTCTTTATGAGATTTACTGTGTCAGTTCGCTATCGCTCGGGTCTCCTTCGTCGAAATGACAAAAATAGAGTTATATTATGTTGAACATCGTTTTAGTAGAACCAGAAATCCCTAACAATACAGGAAATATTGGTCGTTTGTGTGTAGGTACTGGCAATCGTTTGCATTTGATTCATCCATTTGGGTTTGAAATCAACGATAAAAATTTGAAACGTTCCGGATTGGATTATTGGGTACATTTGGATTGGCATCAATATCAAAATACAGATGAGTGGATTGCACAAATTCCAGATGTATCTAGAGTTTTTTTGTTTAGTTCCAAAGCTGATAAATCGTATTATGAAGCAGAATTTCAAGAAGGCGATTGGTTGGTTTTTGGTAAAGAAAGCGTGGGTTTAAGTCCCGAAGTATTGGCTCAATTTGAAAATCATTTAACCATTCCTATGTCGGATAAAATTAGAAGTTATAATATTGCTAATTCGGTCGCTTTTGTGGTAGGTGAGGCAAGAAGACAAATCAATTTAAAGTAATGTCTGTTAGAAATAATAATATTGACATTTTAAAAGTTGTCATGGCCTTCTTGGTCGTGGCGTTGCATATTTTTCCTGTTTCAGGTATTGACGGAGTAGAAGGTATAATTTCATACGAAATAGCCAATGGAATTACCCGTATAGCAGTTCCTACGTTCTTTATTATTTCTGGTTATTTCCTGAGGAATAAACTTGATGATAAAAAATATGTACTAAAATATGCCAAAAGGATTTTCTTGTTGTACGTGGTTTGGCAATTGTTGTATTTGCCTGATTTACTTCGGATGTACCATATTGGAAGATTTTCGACTACAGATTTTATTCTGAAATTAATCTTTGGTTATTGGCATTTGTGGTATTTATTGGCTACTGTTTTAGCGGTAGGATTGCTTTTTATATCGAGAAATTGTAGTTTTAAAATGAAATGGTTGCTGATTTTTGGTTTGCTGATTTTTGGTTACAGTTTCCAAATTTTAGTTCAATCGGATTTGTTGGGAGACTACCAAATGTTACTAAATAGTTATTCTCTCATAGGAACCACTAGGAACTTTTTGTTTTTTGCTTTCCCAGTCCTATTAATTGGTACTTTGTATGACTATTGGAAAACAGCCTTTTTAAAAGTAAAGTGGTTGCTCTTTCCGCTTTTTATAGTATTGCTTTTAGAAGTGTATATGTATTACACATATAAAGTAAAAGCCATGGATTTTCTACTTGTTTTGATTCCGTTGTGTATGGTTTTGTTTAGCACAGTGAACGAGTCGAAAGCATTAACCACTTTTCAATTCAATTCAACATTGTCACTTGGGGTTTACCTTTGTCACCCAATTGCCATTCGATTTGTATATAAATTTCTGCCTCAAAAAAGCTTCGATTATATCGTGATCAAATATTTTATTATTTGCGTTTTTGCTGTTATTATTTGGTGGGTTGTTGAAAAAATTAACAAAAGATTTTCTTATTTTTTGTAAATTTGACATTATAATTAACTGAAAGTTAATGTTTTATAAACATTTAGGTCATAAAAAACCTTTACCTTAGGGTGTTTCAATTTTAAAAGTTGGAAATCATGAGCGAGATTGTTTTAACATTACTAGGAGGTTTAGTTCTCTTTCTGTATGCAGTAACCAGTCTTTCTGATGTGATTAGAAAAGTTACTGCCAAAAAGCCCAAAAAATGGCTTTTAAAGTTTACTCGTAACACTTTTACAGCCATTCTTACCGGAACAATTATAACCATTTTGTTAGATTCTTCTTCGGTTGTAATTATTGTTACCATTGTACTAGTAAATTCGGGCTTACTTACCTTTAAACAAGCTATGGGAATTGTGATGGGCGCCAACATTGGAACAACCATCAGTAGTCAGATTATTGCTTTAGACGTGGCTCGATATTCACCTATTTTGCTCATCATTGGGATGGCTTTACTCTTAATTTCTCAAAAAGAAAATATTAAAAAGTATGGGCAATTGTTCATTTATTTTGGAATGTTATTCTTCGGATTATTTATCATGGAAAATGCTATATCTCCCCTAAAAAACAACCCTACTTTTCACCAATGGATGTTGGCAATGGATAATCCAATTTCAGGTTCAATCACGGGTGCATTGGTCACATTGGTTATTCAATCCTCGTCCGCTACTGTTGGTATGGCCATACTTTTGGTAAAAAAAGGGGCCATAAGTTTGGTAGGGGGAATTGCTGTTATGTTGGGTGCCGAATTAGGTACTTGCAGCGATACGCTTTTAGCCACTATTAGAGGAAATAGTCAAGGAATAAAAACAGGGTTGTTTCACCTTATTTTTAATTTTACGTCGATTGCTATTTGCTTGTTGCTTTTTGCACCTTTTGTCCGATTTGTAAAATGGATAAGTGGTAATATTCCTTTAGAACAAATTCTAGCCAATGCCCATTTTCTGTTTAATTTTCTAGGGGTAATACTGTTTGTATGGTTTCTTCCTGCTTTTGAAAAATTGCTCAACCGATTGGTTCCCGAAAAAAAAGGATCCAACAACGAATTAAAAAATAAAATCCCTGAATTAGAAGAATGATTTATTTAAAAATCTCATTAAAAAAACTCAGCATAGCTTCCCATGAACGTTTGGCTGCTTTTTCGTTGTAAGCCACACCTTTACTTTTATCGCTTCCTGAATCTTTGTGGGTATAAGCATGAACAGCATCGGCATAATAATTCATTTGCCAATCGGCTTTAGCTTTGTTCATTTCCTCTTGAAAGGCTTTAATTTCGGTGTCAGGAACAAAAAAATCATCAGCACCATGTAAGATTAATACTTTAGGTTTGATAGGTTCAATCACACGAGAAGCATCTCTTCCTAAACCGCCATGAAAAGAAACTATTCCGTTCACTTTTAAGTTGGCTCTGGCTGCTTCAATAGCACCGCTTCCACCAAAACAATAACCAATCACGGCAATTTTTTCTGGGTTGGCCCCTGATTTTACCAATTGGTCTAAAGCCAATTGAATTCTTTTTTGATATTCAGCATAATTGGTTTTGTAATAACCGGCTTGTTGACCTGCTTCGTTAGTGTTTGCAGGTCTTTTATCTACACCGTAAATATCGGCAACAAAGGTGATGTATCCTAATTTAGCTAATTCGGTAGCGTTTTCTTTTGCATTGTTATCAATTCCCATCCAGGCAGGAAGAAGTAAAACTCCGGCTTTGTTTTTAAAATTCTTTTTCGGCTGCGCTATAAATCCTTCGAGTTTTTGACTTCCGTCAGAATAGGATACAGGTTTTAATTGTGCTTGAGATGCTAATGAAGCCACTAGTAATATAGAAGTAATTAAAGTTTTCATAGTTCAAAATTTGATCCTTAAAATTACTGTTTTATCAATCTAAAAAGTGTGAAAGAAATCTTAATTATTTAAACAAAAATTTCCCTTTTTGACTATCAAAAACAATGCTTTCATCTTGAAATAATGAATTGAAAACCCCTTTTTCAATCAAATTACAAGGTTGATCTTGAACGATTTGTTCATTGGTCATGACGACCATTTCGTCGCTTAATTGTATGGCTAAGTCTATATCGTGAGTAGAAAATAAAATACATTTTCCGGTTTCTTTGGATAGCTTTTTTAATAGTTTAAACAGCGAAACCTTATGTAACAAATCCAAATGAGTAGTTGGTTCATCTAATACGATTAAAGGTGTGTCTTGGGCTAACGCTCTTGCAATTAATACTTTTTGCAATTGACCATCACTTATTTCGTGGTATCTTTTATTTGATAAATGTTCAATTTCCGTAAGTTGAATGGCTTCATATATCTTTTCGAAATCTTCGGATGATAATTTTCCTATCCAGTTCGTGTAAGGCTGTCTTCCCAAAGCTACCAATTCGAACACAGACAAGTTGCTCGGAGGTAATTTTTCGGTCAATACAACACTTAAATTTTGTGCTAAATCTAAAGCGGAGTAACTTTGAATGTTTCTATTGTTCAGAAAAACGTCACCCGAAATTGGTTTTTGAATTCCGGTTAGCGTTCGCAAAAGGGTTGATTTTCCTATTCCGTTGGCACCAATCAAAGTAATCAGCTTTCCTTCGTTAAAGTTCAAGTTGAGGTTTTCGGCAATGGTTACAGCCGCTTTTTTAGACTTGTAGCCAATACTTAAGTTGGAAGAATATAATATGTTGTTTTTATTTTCCATTCTTAATTAAAACTTCGTTTTCGAATCAATAACCAAACTACAACTGGCGCTCCAATAATCGACGTAATGGCATTTATTGGAAGCATGGTATCTGAACCTGGCATTTGGGAAATAACATCACAAAATAACATAATTGAAGCTCCGATAAAAAGCGTACTCCAAAATAAAATAATATGGCTGCTAGTTCGAAATAACAGCTTTGCCATATGTGGAACAGCTAAGCCAACGAAAGCGATTGGACCAACAAACGCAGTAATACTCCCGGTTAAAACACTGGTTGCAAGTATAACAACTACTCTTACTTTACTGTAATTTACACCAATGCTTTTAGCATATTTTTCACCAAGCAATAATGCGTCAAGCGCTTTAATGTTTAGTAAACTTAAAAATAAACCAATTAATATTGTTGTTGTTAGTACTATAATTTGCAGCCATGATAAATTGCCTAAATTTCCCATGGACCAAAAAGTAAATTTTTGTAATTGCTCTGCCGAACTAAAGTAAATTAAAATACTAATAATGGCGACTGTAAAGCTGCTAAACATCATTCCCATAATTAAGATGGACATGGTGTCGCGTAAACGTTGTGAAACCAAAAGGATAGTTAGTAAAACAGACAAACTTCCCAAACAAGAAGCAATCATAATAATATATGGAGATAAAAAATATTCAGATAAAAAGGAAGGCATAAAGCCAGCTCCCAATATAACAAAAGCAACAGCCAGACTTGATCCTGAACTCAACCCTAAGACATCAGGACCTGCTAACGGATTTCGAAATAAAGTCTGCATTAACAATCCGCTAATAGAGAGTCCCATTCCGGTAAGAACCGCAGTAATAGCCTTAGGTAATCGATAATTAACGACAATATATTCCCAGGTTTGTTTGGAAACTTCTTCTCCGGTTAAACTATTGAAGACCTCTTTAAAAGGTATGGTTACAGAACCAAAACTGAGGTTGATGAAAAACAAGAATATCAACCCAATAAAGAGCGTTAAAAAAAGAAATGTATTTCGTTTGGTATTTGGCAATTTATTTGAGTTTTTGAGCAAAAGTCAATTCATAATCAGGTAATAATTCTGGATGAAAAATTTTCACAAAATCTTTCAAAACCAAATCCGGACGACTTGGTCCTAATTCGTAATAAACAGTTCCACCAGTAGCACCTAATTTTGATTCAAAAGTATATACGTTTTTGTTTTTAAAAGCATCAAACTGATTGTAGTGCGGATTGGTATTTTGTAATTCAGCTAATGATTTGTAAGGCCCAGCTGCAATCCAGCATCCAGCGTTTTTAGCTTTATCCAATATATCTTCAAAAGATAATCCCAAACTTCCTGTTCCTTCAAGATCCTTCCAAAGATAATTTGATTTGGCATCTCTTAAAAATTGTGCTACCCAACTGTTTCCTCGAGCTACAAACCATTGGTCCTGATACATAGATCCATAAAGAACAGAGGTTTCTGCTTT
>JASLID010000120.1 GCA_030153045.1 Flavobacterium sp. | reverse complement strand
ATTACTATCCTTTTGGAAGTCTAGTACCAAACCGTCACGGGTCAACACCAGCCTACCGTTATGGGTTTAATGGTAAAGAAAAAGATGATGAGCTCAAAGGTGTAGGAAATAGTTATGACTTTGGGGCAAGAATGTTTGACTCAAGAGTGGGAAGATGGTTTGCTCCTGATAGACTTGAAAAGAAATTCCCTTCATTTTCAACCTATTCCTATTCTTTTAATAATCCGATTTTGTTTGTTGATTTTGATGGGATGCAAGGCGAAAAACCAAAAACTAGCGCCATATTAGTATCTTTTACAGCAAAACAACTTACTAATTCATTTAAAAATATTGATTTTTCAAACATTTCGAGAAAACAGGTTACGGATTTTGAAAACGGAAAAATGACTGGTAATAATTATACATCTGCCTTACAATTAAATTCTAAAGGAGCCATTCAAATAGCATTATACGAAGAGTTATCTTTGACTATATATGATAAGGATGGGGATCGAAATGGGAATGCAACAATTGGTTTTGGACATCTTTTATATACTGGAGTAATAAAGAAGAGCGACAGTAATAAAAAAATAAATTTTGATGAGGCTAGCAAATATTTAGCACAAGATATCGTTGAAGCAGAGAATGTTGTAAATCAAAAAATTGAAAACAAGGGATTAAAAGATAAAATTACAAGAAATCAATACTTTGCATTAGTTGATATCCAATTTAATTCTGGTGATAATTTTATTGGTGAAGTTTTAGATGAACTTAAAGACGGAGACGTTAAAGGTGCTGCAGATATAATTAGGAAAAACGACATTTTAGACGGAGTTAAAAACGATGGATTAACGGTTAGGAGGCATTTTCAAGCGGAAGCTTTAGAGAATAACAGATTTTTAGCACCTGAAGAAGCTAGAGAAGAAGTAGATGAAAAAGCAAAAGCAAAAGCCAAGACTAAAACTAAAACAAAAACAGCTACTACTTCTGATGGTGTAAGAGGAAAATGTATACCATAGAACCAATAAGGTTCTATGGTGCTAAATGATTATGATAACATAATTTTTTAAAAGTAGAACCCATTTTTATTTAACTTATATCAAAAAATAAGCAAAAGGTAAGAAACTTAATTACAAATACTAAAAGCATGAAAATAAAGATTTTATATACTGTATCAGCTGCGCTTCTTTTTATTTCCTGTCGTCATATAGAGAAAAATAAAGAGGAACAAGATCTTTCCAAAATGAACTCCAAAATTGGCTATGACTTAAAACTAAAAACGGATAACTCCTTAATTAGCTTATATTTAAAACATAATAATGATTCAATAAATTTTAAACACAAAAGAGATAGCCTATATTCGTTGGTAGAAAATGAATTGTCAATAAAAAATAATCCCACAATAGATACTACATGGGCAAATCCTCTAATCCGAGTATTAAAGACTGTTAAGCTAAATAATGATGAAGTAATAGAGGCTAATTTAAAATTATGGCAAAATTCATTTGGGAGTCAATATAGAGAATTGCGACTAAAAAGAGGTACTTACACTATATTAGAAAATAACATATGCAAACAACAGTATATACAGTTATTGACTATAAACTATAATATAAGAAAAAATATTTCTAAACAAATTGAATGGGTTGATGATAACTCCTAACTAAAATATATTTGTATATAGTAAAAAGCCTAACCTGAGAAGTTAGGTTTTTTTATTTCAATAACTCCAAAGCATTGTTTTGTGTAAGCTTTTTATAACATTTTTTCTGACACAGAAGTTGTGTCAAAAATTTCGCATTGTGTTTTTGACACAAAAGAGGCTTGTTGTTTTTCGCTTTCTTATTATTCTGCATAAATGCGTATTTTTGCAGCAAATGAATCCCAATGAAGAAGTCGAACCCGATTATACCATTTTTCAAACAGTTTATAAAAGATACCGAAACAGGCAAAAGGCTTAAAAAAAATGGCGAAAAGATAAAATCAAGTTCTATAGACAATTATAAATATGTACTGCAAAATTTAATACAGTTTTCAAGTGATACAGGTTTTGAATTACGTATTTGTGATGCCTCAAAACTAGACACGCGTGAATTAAAATCAGAGAAAAGTTACTGGAAAAAATTCTATCAAAAATTCACTGAATACATGTACAAAAAAGGTTGTCACGACAATTATGTGGGCGCCAACATTAAAGTGATTCGCGTATTTTTTAATTATTTAAAAAACGACAAAGACTTTTTTACAGGCGATTTTCAGCGATTGTTTTATGTCCGAAAAGAAGAAATTGAAATATTTGTACTCTCTCCAGAACAACTTAAATTCTTAATACACGACAAAGAATTTGAACAAAACTTAAGCTTGAGTTTAAGACGTATCAAAGATATTTTTGTTTTTGGCTGTACTACAGGGCTTCGTTATTCTGATATTTTTTTACTCACTAATAAAAATTTCGAACAACAAGAAGGCGAATGGTATTTAAAACTAAAATCATTAAAAACCAAAACGTTTAGTTTTATCAAGTTGCCCAATTATGCTGTAACAATTTACCAAAAATACCAGCCTAAAAGCGACAAAGTTGCCGTTTTTGGCAAGATAAGCTTATTCAACTTTAATAAGGCTTTAAAACAAATAGGTGAACAAGCTAATTTTAATGCTACTATTGAGGTTTCTCGTGAAAAACAAGGGAAGACACAAAAACTTACCAAAAAGACCGATACAGCTCAAAACCGTTTTTGTGATAAAATGAGTTCGCACATGATGCGTCGAACTGCAATTACCACCATGCTTATTTTAGGGATGCCAGAACACTTGGTGCGAAAAATAAGTGGGCATAGTGCTGCCAGTAGTTCTTTTAACAGATATGTGCATTATGCTCAGGCGTATATGGATAAAGAGATTAATAAGGTACATAACAAGTTAGAGAATTATTAAAAAACAAAAGCAACTTCTAGGAGTTGCTTTTGTTTTACTTGCTTTGTGAGTACGGAATGTAATTCCGCGCTATCGGACGCGGGGATCTATCGATTTAAAAGTTAAATTTTTTCGATAATATATACTTTTCCTCTCTTACTTCTTTCCTGGTAGGATGATAAATATTTTTATAAAAGATTATTGAATCCTTATTTACTTTACCTTGTTTTAAAGTATAAAAGCCACCATCTTGGCAAACAAAGTATTCAATTTTTATTTTATTGCCTTCAACAACTCTCCAATAACCAATTGCTATAGCATTATTCCAATTTTTACCCAAAATATTATTATCTCTTAATGCAAGACCATCGTCACTATTAAAACAAATTAGCCGCCCATCCGAATAAAAACTATAACCTAAAGAAGTCGTATTTCCTTCGTAAACTTTATTGAATGATAATCTATCTGTTTCTACAAAAGGTATTTTAAGCAATCTAAAATGAGGCTTTTTAGGACGGCAGATTCCATTGTTCAAGTCATAAGTCTTGACAAACGAACAAGAATAAATAATTAACATTATGGATATAAAAAATATCTTTCTCATTTATTAATAGTTGTAATTATATGTTCCGTTATTAGAAAAATACCTATGTATTGCATTTTGAAACCAAGCATCACTATAAAATCCATCGGTTACTATACCTATTTTCACAAAGTTTAGAGCTCTGTTCAGACTTTCATGATAGATTCCATTTTGACCTGTTTTCATTCTGTTTTCTGCTGTGAACTTATACCCAAAAGTATTTTTTGGATCAGTAAATTCCGGCCAATAACCACTAAAATTTTGATAACCAAATTCAACACCACCCACATTCATCACAATACCACCTGTCCAACCAGCATCAGTTTTGTTCTTTTTATTTAAAAACATATATGAACCATAAGTATTTGCATCGTTATTTGTAGATAGTGAAAAATTCTCACCAAAACGCATACCTAAAAGTCCTTCTGATTGAATACCTGGCCCATCACCTTTAGCATTAATTGCAGAATTATATGTAACCATTTGTCCGTAAGTCAATGAAGTGTCAAAAGTGTTTTTGAAAGGAGAAAGGGTATGGTAATTTAAAGTATAAAAATTATGAGCAGAGCCAGTTCCATTCCCAATTGTCGAGTATATGCCTGCAGTTATGTCATATTGAAATCCATTTGCTAAAGATGATGTTCCTAATTGTAATCCTTTGTAAAGGCTGCCACTCGCAAAAATGGTAGTCTCAAAATTCGGCGTTTTATAGTTTGCACCAAAAGATCCCGTAATATTATAAAATGTTCCACCTTCATCTCCAAACCCAATATTTAACCCAAGATTACCTGCAAGTGAAATTTTTTGATTTTCGTTGACATGTTCAGATTCTTCTAGTCCTTCTAATTCAATTGACATTATAGGTGAATTCCCTCCAAATTGATATGGAGAGTACCAAGGGTATTTATTAGTCAACGGGTCTATTGCAAAGAACCTACCCACTCTCGGGTCGTGCATACGATAAGTATAATTCAACGAATTCCCTTCTCCTTTCAATTCATCATCTTTTTCCTGCCCTTGGAACCCATAACGGTAGGCTGGTGTTGACCCGTGACGGTTTGGTACTAGACTTCCAAAAGGATAGTAAT
>JASLID010000127.1 GCA_030153045.1 Flavobacterium sp. | reverse complement strand
GTGTTAAAGCGGGTGTCGACGTAGGCTTGACGCATCATTTACTCCAATGGATTGCAGCGGCCAGCGCAAGGCACACGACCGCGCCGACCAAGTACCAGCGCCACCACCCGCTCTCGTCCGTGCGGGGTTCCTGCAGCGCCATAAATTCGGCCTCGGGCATGTTTTCCTCATGCTCGTGTTGGTTGTACTCGTTGGCCAATTGGCCCTCCAAGGTCTTGATTGCCGCCGTGACCCACGAGGGCACCGGGACGCCTCGGGCTTCGCGGCTATCGCGTTCGGCGTGCAGGGGCTTGAGCCGGGCGGCCAGCGCCTTGGCGTGGAAAGGGTCGCGCGTGGTCATTCGAGCCCCATGGCGTGGCGGGCAATGCGGGCATGCTTTGCCGCAAGGGCTTGCATCTTCACGGCGGTGGCGCCGGTCGCCTCGGCTGCGCGGCGGTGGTAGCTCTGCGCGTTGGCTTGCGCCATCACGGCGCGGTTGGGGTCGATGGGCATTGCGATGCACTCCGGTGGTTGTTGATTCGGGTATTACAACAGCACTTCACCAAACGGTCAACAACTTATTTCACGCCCGAGGCCGCAAGCAACAGATACCACCAACATAGCGTCTCCGCGCTGCGGCCCGGTCGGCGGTCGTAATAGGCCGCCCACCCTTCGCGCGTCATGGGCGTGGCCATCACAAGTAATCCGGCTTGGCGCCGCCACCGTACGCGGGCGCCTGCAGCTCTTGGCGCAACGCCTCGCGCGGGTCGATGGCCACGACTGGCGCAGCGCCGGCCCAACCGGGTGAATGGGCCTCGGGGCCGGCCAGCTCGGTGGCTCGGGCGTGGGCGATGTCGGCGCCGTAGATGGGCCGGAGCCGGTCGTACCACACCTCCCATTGCGTGCGCGGGTCGACCGGCGGGGCCACGGCGGGCGTGTCGGGCCGAGGTGCCGGCGGGAGGCCGCGTTGCTGGTTGAGGTAGTCCACCAAAACATACACCGCCTCGTGGTCGTCCGGGTGCACTATGACCGTGAGCGAACCGGGCGCAACGGGCCGGACCTTGCCGCGCGTTCGGTCGTTGTACGCCTTGGTGGCCATCTTGGCGCACTCGGCGCAATTGCCGGTGGAGACGTAGCGGAGCGCAACGTGCCCACGGCTGCACGGCTTGCCGGTGAAATAGTGGGAGGCGTGGCGCAACGCTGCGTCAGCTCGTGTGATGAGAGTGGGCGTCATAGTTCATATTTATAACATACACCAAGCAAAATCAACGACTTACAAATTGCCGTACCCGGAAACGTTACCTTTCCCGCGTTTTCACTTTCCTCCTCTATGGTAATGAGAATGAACTATGAAGTATGTTCTACGGTGTATGTATCATACTAACATAATCATTATCATTACCCTATAGATAGAAGTGTGAGAATATAAGGGGTAGAGTGTAAGTTGTTGATTTGTATAGGAAAATCCTACCTTTGTCGTTTTTGGTAGCCTCGGGTATCCGGGTAACCGAACCGTGGCCATCAATGGCTTAACATACTCATATGCATAACCAATCCATTAGCACGAACGAATCGGGGCCTTTGACGCCCAAGCAAGCCGCGTTTCTGCACGCGCTGCGCGAACCGACGAGCCCAACGTACAACGAGCCGTCCGCGTCTTACCGTGCGGTCTACTCGGTGAAGGCTGACGCCTCGGACGCATCCGTGGCCGTCCAAGCCTCCAAGCTCATGGCGTCACCCAAGATTCGGGCCATCCTCCAAGGCGCCACGGAGCAAGCGGTGCAAGCCGTGGTGTTCGACCGCGTGGAGGTGATGCGCCAGCTCGTTGACTTGGCCAACGCCGACCCCACCGCCGTGGTGATGCACCGCCGGATTTGCTGCAGGCATTGCCACGGTATTACCCACAAGTACCAATGGCGCAACCACGAGGAGTATTGGGAGGCCGTGGCCGCCGCCATGCAGCGCAACGCCATGCGGGACAAGCGCCGGGCCAAGGTGCGCAACCCGGACGACATCGAGCCCGACGAGGACTTGCCCAACGACGAGGGCGGGTACGGTTGGCGCCGACCGGCCAAGCCGCACCCCGACTGCCCCGAGTGTTTCGGGGAGGGGGAGGCCGACGTGTTCATTCCCGACTTCGATACGCTCTCCCCGCGCGATCGCCGGTTGATTGCAGGCGTCAAGCAAACCAAGGACGGCATGGAGGTGAAGATGCGCGACCAAGACGGGGCGCTTACCACCATCGCGCAGATTCTCAAGATGCTGGTGAACAAATCCGAGGTGTCCGGCCCCGACGGCGGCCCCATCCCGCTGGCCGGGGTCATGGCGGTGTTACCCGTGGACGCCAACCAAGCCGCGCAGGCATACCAACGACTCATGGAGGGCGGGAAGTAATGCCGGCCGTTCGCCCCGCTTGGTTCGACTTCAAGAACCCCGATTACCGGCGCGTGTTCCAAGAGCGCGTCGACCGCCTCGTACGCATCCGCAAAGAGCCGGCCATGGTGGGCCACTTGCTGCAGTATTACCGAGACAACCCGGCACAGCTCATCATGGATTGGGGCTGCACGCACGACCCGCGCAACATCGAGAAAGGCCGGCCGGCGGTCGTACCCTTTATCTTGTTCGACCGGCAAATTGAATGGATAGATTGGATCATCGAGCGGTGGCACGCGGCCGAGCCGGGCATTACCGAGAAATCGCGGGACATGGGTATCTCGTGGTTGGCCGTGGGCCTCGGGTGCGCGTTGAGTATCACCCGCCACGACATGGTGACCGGCTACGGCTCGCGCAAAGAGGAGTACGTGGATAAGCTCGATTCACCCAAGGCGCTGTTTTACAAGGCGCGCACGTTCATGCGGCTGGTGCCTCCCGAGTTCCGGGCCGGCTACCGTGGCGACAAGGACTCCCCGTACATGCGAATCAAGTTCCCCCACACCGGCTCGTTGATGACGGGGGAGGCGGGCGACAACATCGGGCGGGGTGACCGCACCGCGCTGTATTTCGTCGACGAGTCGGCCCACCTTGAGCGCCCGTTGCTCGTGGATGCGTCCTTGTCAGCCACGACCAATTGCCGCCAAGACCTATCGAGCGTGGCCGGCATGGCCAACCCGTTCGCGGAGAAACGGCACGCGGGCCGCATAAAGGTGTTCACGTTCCATTGGCGGGACGACCCGCGCAAGGATGACGCGTGGTACGCCAAGCAAGTCATGGAGCTATCGGCCACGGTGGTGGCGCAGGAAATCGACATCAACTATTCGGCCAGCGTCGAAGGGATTTTGATTCCCCAAGCATGGGTACAAGCCGCCATCGGTGCAGCCGCCAAGCTCGGTATTACACCAACCGGGGAACGGCGCGGGGCGTTGGACGTGGCCGACGAGGGCAAAGACCTTTGCGCGTACGCGAGCGCCAAGGGCATCGAGCTGGAATCGGTGGAGGAGTGGTCGGGCAAGGGCTCGGACCCGGCGTACACGGTCGAACGCGCCCACGGGCTGGCCGAGGCCAACGGGGACGAGGGGTACGACTATGACGCGGACGGCATGGGCGCCAGCGTGCGCGGGGATGCCCGGCTTATCAACGAACGACGGGAGGCCGAGGGCAAACGCGGGATTGAGGTCGTACCGTTCCGGGGCTCGGGCGAAGTCATCGACCCGGACGAGGAAATACCCACGGTGTCGAACAAGCCCGACCCCGAGCGCGTGCAGCGGTTGAACAAGGATTACTTTGCAAACCGCAAGGCCCAAGCATGGTTTGCCCTCCGCATGCGGTTTTTGCTCACGTACAAGGCCGTGACCGAGGGGCAGTTGCCGGAGGACTTGGACCGGCTCATTTCCCTCAACCCCCACATGCCGTTGTTGCAGAAACTGTGCCTTGAGCTATCGCAGCCGACGGCCATGCAAAACGGCGCCGGTAAAATGCTCATCAACAAGGCCCCCGACGGGAGCAAGTCGCCAAACCTTGCCGACTCTGTAATGATGCGCTTCGCGCCCAAGACCCCCGAACGCCGTTCTATCTTCGATTGAGGTAATACACCATGTGGCCCTTTAGCCGTCCCACCGCAGCCGCACCCGTGGCCATCGAGCCCCGTAGCTCCGCCCTCTCGACCGACACTCCGGCGGGAGGCATCGGCCCCGAACAGCTTAAGGCCGCGTGGGGCAAGAGCGTGCAAAAGGACGAGCGCGCCTTGCAAGTCGTGAGCCCCGAGGGGGTGGCCATGGACTCGTCCAACATCCAAAACAGCGCCAAGGCCATCTTTGCCATGCAAGGCATGAACATGCCGGACGGCCAGTTGTATTGGTACGCCTCGCAAGGCTTCATCGGTTACCAGCTCTGCGCCATCCTTGCGCAAAATTGGCTCATCGAAAAATGCTGCGTGCAGCCGGGCCGGGACGCGGTGCGCAACGGCTACGAAATCAAGATTGCCGGCGGGGTCGACGTGAGCCCCGAAGTCATCGAGGCCATCAAAGTGGCGGACAAACATTACCGGGTCAACCGGGCCATGGTGGAGTACGTGAAGTTCGGCCGTACGTTCGGCATCCGCATTGCCATGTTCGTGGTGCAGTCGACCG
>JASLID010000118.1 GCA_030153045.1 Flavobacterium sp. | reverse complement strand
GAAAAAAGTATACCTAGATAACGCCTCAACGACAGCAATTAGACCCGAAGTTATTGCTGAAATGACCAAAGTTTTAACTGAAGATTATGGAAACCCATCGTCAACACATGCTTTTGGTCGACATTCAAAGAATTTAATAGAACTTTCTCGAAAAAGTATTGCCAAGAACTTAAATTGTTCAGCTCAAGAAATTATTTTTACGTCGTGTGCTACGGAAGCCAATAATTTTATTATTCAATCTTGTATTAAAGATTTAAAAGTAACACGAATTATTACGAGTAAAATAGAGCATCATGCCGTTTTACATACCATTCAAATACTTCAAAAGCAACACCATATTGTGGTAGATTACGTCAATATTTTACCTTCTGGTGAAATTGACATTGTGCATCTTTCCGATTTACTTTCTCAAGGTGGAACAACCTTAGTGAGTTTAATGCATGTAAATAACGAAATTGGTACTGTTTTAAATTTGGAACGAATTGTCAAAATCTGTAAGCAATACAATGCCTATTTTCATACCGACACAGTACAATCTATTGGGAAAACCACATTCAATTTACAGGAATTACCCATTGATTTTCTAGTGGCTAGTGCACATAAATTTCATGGTCCAAAAGGCGTTGGTTTTGCCTTTATCCGAAAAGGAATTGTTATGAATCCTTTATTGTTAGGTGGTGAGCAAGAAAAAGGGCTTCGTGCCGGAACCGAAAGTGTACACAATATTGCCGGAATGGCAAAAGCATTAGAATTGTCTTATTTGCATTTAGAGAAAGAAGAAAAATACATTTCGGAACTTAAGAGATATACGATTGAGCAACTTCAATTGCATTATCCAGAAGTGAAATTCAACGGAAATCCATCGGATACTTTTTATAATATTTTGAACGTCATTTTGCCTTTTTCTGAAGAAAAAACTGCGATGATTTTATTTAATTTAGACATGAAAGGTATTGCTGTTTCTCGAGGAAGTGCCTGTCAATCTGGAAGTATAAAACCTTCGCATGTTTTGGCAGAAATTTTAAATGAAGAAGATTTAAAAAAACCAAGTTTGCGAGTTTCATTCAGTCATTACAATTCGAAAGAAGATATTGATTATTTAATTGAAAATTTAAAATTGATTTAAGCAATGAAAGAATATCTTTCCATTGTCTTACTATTCTTTGTAGCAAATTGTTTTTCACAAGAATTTGACATACAAGGCCACAGAGGTTGTCGTGGCTTGTTTCCTGAAAATTCTATTGAAGCCATGAAAAAGGCCATCGATATTGGAGTTACAACATTAGAGCTTGATGTCGTCATTTCAGCCGACAACCAAGTTTTGCTATCACATGAACCTTTTTTATCACACGAAATTTGTTTGGATAAAAATGGAAATCAAATTATAGAAGGAAACGAAAAAAACTTCAATTTGTATCAAATGAATTATGCTGACATTCAACAATGTGATTGTGGTTCAAAAATTCATCCCCGATTTCTCTCACAAACTAAAATGAAAACCTACAAACCGCTTTTATCGGAAATGATTGATAGTGTTTCGAATTATACTAAAAAGAAATATCCAAATAAGATTATTCACTACAACATTGAAACCAAAAGTGAGATTGAAAAAGATGGTGCTTTTCATCCAAAACCAAAGGAATTTGTTGATTTATTGTTAAAAGTAATTGAGAAGAAAAACATTAGTGATAAGATTTTTATTCAATCATTTGATGTGAGAACTTTACAATATTTACATCAAATAAGACCTGAAATAAAAACGGTTTTATTGGTAGAAAATAAACTTTCGATTAAAGAAAATCTGAAATTATTGGGTTTTATTCCCAATGTTTACAGTCCTGAATTCATTTTGTTAGATAAAAAAGCTGTTCGATATTTACATAGCAAGAACATAAAAGTCATTCCGTGGACCGTCAATGAAATAACAGATATGAAGAAAGTAATCGACTTAAATGTTGATGGCTTAATATCGGATTATCCGAATCGGTATTTTGAAACTATTAAAAATTAAATAACCCGAGAGTTTGCTTTTCGGGTTATTTAATATTTATTATTTATTGCAGATTATTATGGATTTTGATCTTTATTCATATTTGGTGTAATAATTTTTTTCCAGATATACAGAATTAATAGTGCTCCCAAAACGGAGAAAACCAATCCCATACTAAAAAGATTACTACTTGTAGCGCTTTCAAAACCAAGCGAATTCCCTACTAATCCTCCAACAATGGAACCTCCAATTCCTATTAAAGCTGTAACAATAAATCCACCTGGGTCTTTCCCTGGCATAATTAATTTTGCAATTCCTCCTGCTATTAGACCAAAAATAGCCCACCAAATATAAGTCATCATAATTATTTGTTTTTAAGGTTGTTACCTCAAATATAAGAATTTATTTATACAAATTTATAATCACAAAAAACCGATTTACATTTACAAAACGGTTTAATGTTATTTAATCCCCAATGCGGTAACAGATCTTATTTTTTTCATTTGATAATTAGTAACCACTTTTTTTATCATTGGTGGCAATAACATATCTATTAGCAAAAACATCCTATTTAAAAGGCCTGGTATAATAACTTCTCTGCCTTTTAACAATCCATCAATTGCGATTGGAGCTACTTCTTCTGGTCCCATTGTTGACATACGCATCAGCCAATTATTTGCTTCGTTAATTGAAGTCACTGATCTGTTTGTATTCATAGGACCAGGACAAATTACACTCACATTAATATTATCTGAACTTAATTCTCTTCTCAAACTTTTTGATAAAAAATAAATATACGATTTAGTGGCGCCATAGACTTGTTTTTTCATCAGGTAAAAGAAACTGCAAAGACTACCAACGTATAAAATGTGAGCTGGCTTATTTTTTCTTAGCATATCGATAAATAAATGAGTAATTAATGTGGTGGCCATCACATTTAGCTTTACTTGTTTTTGATAAAATGGAATATTCCCTTCTTTAAAGAACATCGTACTACCTAAACCTACATTATTGATAAGCATATTAACTGAAAGATTGAGTCCTTCTACTTGTTTAAAAAGGTTTAAGCAATTTTTTTCAACAGAAAGATCCTTTTCTATCGCGACTACATCTACATTGTATTTTTGCTTTAAAGTATCTGCAAGAAATTGAAGTTTAGATTCTGGTAAGGCAACTAAAATTAAATTCATTTTTCTAGAAGCACACTCAGTTGCTAATGCTTTTCCAAATCCTTCACTAGCTCCTGTTATCAAGGTATATAAATTGTTATGCATGACTTTGATTGTTTAGATTAATAAGGTTTAAATCTTTATTCAATAAAGAATCAATAGTTTGTTTTAGAGCTTCTTCTAACGGAGTAATCTTGTAACCCAATTCTTGTATTGCTTTATCGCTAGAGAAGATGTAATTATTGAATATATAGTCAATTGATTTTGTTGTAAAACGAGGAAGATTTCTCGTGATTTTATAATTTAATAATTGCAAAAGAGCCAATCCTTTTAAGGTGTTTTTTGAAAGTTGAATAATACGTCCTTTACATGAAGAGATGGTTCTAATTTGATCGAAAAAATTTTGGTAAGAAATATTTACTCCTCCCAAAATATATTTTTCACCACTTTTTCCTTTTTCCATTGCTAACAAATGACCGTTTACTATATCGTTAACAAATGCAAATGAAACTTCATACGTGCCTGGCGAAGGAATAATGGTAATTCCTTTTTTTAGAAACATATCTATAACTGCATTAGCGGTAAGTGAGTGAGAAATATTTCCGGGGCCATAAATTTTGGATGGACTTACTACGACGGCGTTCATCCCTTTATTTGCGGATTGAAATATTAAGTCTTCACTCATCTTTTTTGTTACATCATACGCATTATCTACTTCGGTAACGCGGGAATTATTTTCATTCAAAGGTTTATCAAATGATGGACCTATGACTCCGCAAGTACTGGTAAAAACCGTTTTTTCTACACCTGTTTGTAAAGCGGCATAAATTACATTACGTGTACCCTCAACATTCACATTATAGAAATCGAAAGGGTCTTTAATACATAGACCTACTCTAGCAGCGGTATGATACACTTGACCACATCCTTTCATGGCAGTTAGCAAACTATTTTTCTCTAAAATGTCTCCTTTAAAAATAGTGATGTTGGGATGTTGTAATAATTTTAATGCTGAATTGGAACGAACAAGGGCATGAACTTCATTCCCTTTATCAGCTAGGGCAAGAGCCAAATTATTACCTAAATATCCTGTTGCACCTGTTACTAAAATTTTCATGACTTTATAATTTTAGAGTTATTTAAATTAAATCGGTAAAAAGTATATTCATAAACAAATGAAAAACTAATATGAAGAATAATCGCTGGCCATGCTGAATTAAATAGTATGCTTAAAAGACAAGTAACTATTCCGAAATGAATGCAAGCCAATATTTCTTTTTTACTATTGAAAATATGAACCAATACATATAGAAAAACATTTGCAAAAACGGCTAAA
>JASLID010000165.1 GCA_030153045.1 Flavobacterium sp. | reverse complement strand
CCCCAACGAGGCATAAACTTTATATAATTTTGGAATATCCGATCCTGGCATCGGAGGCAACTGAAAGGACCAGAGAGCATGACGAAGATGACGAGGTTGACGACCAAGGACCTGTTGGCGGCATTCGGCGTGACGCCAATGACGATCGCGAACTGGCGCGCCGGCACGCCGACGCGCACGCCGTTGCCTTACGAGAAGCAGGGACGCGCGGTGAATTACCGAAGTGACCGCATTCAGAAGTGGGCGGACAAGAACGGAGTGCCCATTCCAGACCCCCTGGCCCTCCTAGGAGGCGCCGGACGGGGCAAGCCAGGACCCAAGGCGCAGCCGAGGGAAGAAACGGCCTAGGAACCTCTCAAGAGGCCGAGGGCTAATGGAGAAGAAATGACCAAGAAAAAGATCGCTTTCGCAGGCGCTACCCGCTTGCCCGCTGCTGCGGGCGCTCCGCCGCATGCGCACGCGGTCCCACCCCCCTCTGTAGAGGGGGTGGGGGCGGGTGTGGGCGCGCCCGGGCGGAGCGGAGCGCCCCCGCGTACGCGGGGGAGGGAAGGCCTTCTTGACGCCTTGATGGAGACGACCAAGAACCTGACCTCGGCCGAGCGCCGCGAGCTGCTGGCGCGGCTCGCCTTGGAAGCTCAGGCCCCGGATTCCGGTGAAGTCCGCGACCTCGACATGTGGTCAGAAGCCGTCTATGAGGCTCTAGGAGCGCACGCCGGGGCCGGGGCCGGGTCGGTGCCAGGGCCGGGGGTCATCCGCGGCCTCGTGGGCTCTCCTAAAGCCTGGGCGCCGGTGCGCGACTTCATGCAGTCCAGCAAGTTGGCCTTGCTGAAGGTCGCGGAGCGCCGGAGCGTGTACGGCCTGCTCGCCCGGCTGGTGGTGCAGGACTCGGTGGATTTTTGCCGGTGGTCTCGCGCGCCGCTGGGCCCCAAGGTGGTCTCGCAGCGATGCGAGCACATCGCGGGAACGTTCGACCAGAACTTCCCTGGGTACCTCGCCTCGGGGCTGGCCCCCATGGTCGCGAAGGCGCTCGTCGCGGGCGGCGCGCCCCGGTGACCGAAGAGGGGCGCCGGGAGGTCCATTCCGAAAAAACTTTTGTGGGACGAAAATAATCGTTGCCATGGCGCGCAAAGTCTTTATATAATCTCCACACGCCGCAACCTTTTACCGCGGAGAGGAGATTCAGATGTCCCAAGGCAATTTCACGGCTATTCAAACTGTCGCTCCATGGCCTTTCGCTGTCGTCACGGAGAACCAAGCAGCAGGGCTCAATGCCCGCACGCGCCTCGGCTGCAAAGCCTTGAGTTCATGCCTTGTGAAGGGTCAAATTCAGCCGTGCCTCGTCATCTTCGAGGGCAAGCGTTCCCGCGCACGGGTCGTGAACCTTACGGATGTGCCCGTTCCTTCTTCCGACATCCCTGCATTTTGGAACGCATTGACGGAAGCCGATATCCTCCGCGTGTGGCCCGAGTTCGTGCGCGGAGCTGACCGATAAAAGAGATCAATCCTTCTGCGCGTCGCAGCGCGCAGAGTGATGCCGCCTCGCGCATCCGTCAGACCAACCTTTACCGGAGTTCAACCATGTCCGCAGCAGCAACCGCATCCGTCCCCGCGCCCGCCGAGTCCAAGACCGCGTTGGGCCTCGTCCGCAAGACGACCGCCTTCCACCTCGACCCGAAGAACATCCGCCGCAAGCCGGGCTTCAATCCGCGCTTTGAGTTCGGTGAGATCGAGCTCCTCGCGCGCAGCATCGCGCAGAACGGCGTGCTGAACGCGATCCGCGTGAAGAAGGCTGCGCCGGGCGTGTTCGAGCTCGTCGACGGGGACCGCCGCTTCACGGCCATCGAGCTGCTGCTCGCGAATGCCAAGGCCGGCAAGCTGCCCGCGCACACCTTCCCGGAGGGCGTGCCTTCCATCATCGTCGACAAGGACCAAGACGAGATCACCGACCTCGTGCAGATGTTCGAGGCCAACACGGGTAAGCCGTTCGCGCCGCTGGAGAAGGCCGCCGCGTTCAAGCGGATGCGCGATGCGGGCCTGAGCGTCACCCAGATCATGCAGCGCACGAGCTGCACCGACCACGACGTGATCGGATCGCTCGCGCTGCTCGACGGGGACGAGAGCCTCGTCAAGGCGGTGGCCGACGGCAAAGTGTCCGGCGGCACCGCCAAGGCCATCGCCGTGGCCGCGCGCGGGAACAAGACGAAGCAGGCCGAGCTGGCTGCAGCCGTCGTCGCTGCCGGCAAGGACAAGGGCAAGCTGAAGGCCGCCAAGAAGGCCATCGACAGCACCCGCCGCGCCAAGGCCGCGGCCAAGGGGAAAGCGCTGAAGATCCGCGCGCTGGACGACGAGGAGCTGTCGGCCATGGGCCTCAACGTCGGCGAGTGCCTCAAGGTGCTGCTGGAGCAGCAAGGCATGTCGTTCGACTCCGACCTGCGCGAGTGGGCCGCGAACGACCCGGAATTGGCCATCGCTTTTACCTTCGGCGCGCTGGAAGCGCTGAAGGCCGCAGCGGGCGCCAAGGTCTCGCTGGAGCTGCCGTGACCCCGCGGCTGCGCTGGCGCGCCCAGGGCGAGGCGAACCTCTACGCCCTCATAACCGAAGGCGACGACTGGTTCGCTGTCGTGCGTATGAACGGTGAGATGACGGTGCCCAAGCAGGAGATGGCCCTCGGCATGATGGCTGCAGCCCCGAACATCCTCAATGCCATCCAGGTTGCCGTGAAGTGCTTGTCCGTTCCCGACGCCACGGAGCAGCAGCGGCACGATGCCCTGCAGGCCATCAGCGAAGCTTTGGAATACGTTACCACAGGAGCAAAATTATGAAAACGCACAAAGGCCCGAAGGCCCCCACGTTCGTTTCGCTGGTCGAACGCGCGCTGCGTGAGGCCGACGACTTCTTGAC
>JASLID010000112.1 GCA_030153045.1 Flavobacterium sp. | reverse complement strand
CTTAAATCGCCCTTTACCAATAGTTTATCTAGGGAAACCTCAAAATTTATCCCTTGTTGAATTAATGTCGTTAATCGCTGTTTTATATTTAAAGTTCCCATACTTCTATATCCTTATTGATTATTTCCTCATTCGTTTTATTTGTAGTAATTCCATTTACAAATGCTACTTCGCTTTCTATCAACCCACCTAATGCTTCTACATTTTGTAATGCCAAAACATTCTTCATTTGTAGTTCTATTCCGAAGTTTTCATTTATTTTATATAACATTTTTGTAATCTTGAGTGAATGGCCACCCAATTCAAAAAAATTATCAGTTATACCTATTTTTTCTATCCCCAATACTTCTTGCCATATCCCAATTAACTTTTCCTCAATTTCATTTCTCGGAGCTACATATTCTCTTCTTATGATATCGTTATCGGTAGTATTTGGTAAGTTTTTTCTATCTATTTTCCCATTTGGAGTTATTGGCAGTTTTTCTAATGCCACATAAAAACCCGGGATCATATATTCTGGCAGTTTTTCTTGCAAAAAGCTTCGCAAATCAGATTTGTTTATGTCTGCAGTAGAAGTAAAGTAGGCTACTAATACTTTTTCTTGGTTGCTTTCTTTTACTTCAACAACAACCTGTTTTAAATCCTCTGAATACAGCGAAATTGTATTTTCAATCTCTCCAAGCTCAATTCTGTATCCACGGATTTTTATTTGCTGGTCTTTTCTGCCCAAAAACTCAATGTTGCCATCGGCTAACCAGCAGCATAAATCTCCTGTATCATACATTTTCTCTCCTTCTATAAAAGGATTAGGAATAAACTTCTCTTTTGTGAGCTCAGAATTATTTAAATAGCCCCTTGACACACCTACTCCTGAAACATAGAGCTTACCCGAAACCCCAATTGGCAACGGTTGTAACGCTTCATCTAATATGTAAACTTGTAAGTTGGAAATTGGTTTGCCTATAGGAATAATTGACTTATCACTATCATTTTTTGTCACCTTATGAATAGACACACAAACAGCACACTCTGTAGGTCCGTACGCGTTATAATAATCAATTCCTGATGCTACAACAGCTATTGCTTTACTAGGATTAGCCGATTCTCCTGCAGTAATAATACATCGTAATCCTGAAATATCATCCTCAGACAATAATCCTAAATAACTTGGAGGGAAAGTGACTACTGTTGATTTTGTTTCTTTTATAAAAGTTACAAATTGATCTTTGTCTTTTATTGTTTCTTCTGTTGGAATGCACAAAGTTGCACCACTATACAAACTCATCATAATCTCAGAAATAGATGCGTCAAAAGCAACAGATGCAAACCATACCACTTTATCACTTTCTGTAATTTCGAAAGTTCTGATTTGGTCTAAGGACATATTCACATTACTGGTATGTGCTACCATCACTCCTTTTGGATTTCCTGTAGAACCCGAAGTATAAATGATATAAGCTAAATCATTAGACGAAAGAACTGTATTAGGATTATCACTGCTATTGTCTTCAAAGTTTATTTCATTGATCACTATTGAATCACAATTACCAATATCCAATGTAGCATCGTGGGTAATTAATAATTTTAAACCACTGTCTTCTATTAAATAATTGATTCTTTCCTGGGGATAATTAGTATCTATAGGCAAATAAACTGCGCCTAATTTTAATATTGCCAATAATGAAATGATTCCAATATCTGATTTAGGTAAAAACACCCCTACAATATCCCCTTTATTGACGATATCTTTTGAAACAATATAGTTCGCTAATTGGTTAGCCTTTTCGTTTAGCTCTTTATATGTTAATTTCAATTCCTTACATACAAGAGCAACATTATTTGGAGTCTTTTCAACCTGATTTTCAAATACATCTACTATCGTTTTATCTTTTGGATAAGTAACTTCTGTATTATTAAAATCTACTAGTAATTGATGCTTCTCTCTTTCAGACAGCAATGCATATTCCAATAAATTTGCTTCAATATTATTTTCTAAATTGACTATGAAGTCTTTAAAAGAATTAACTAAGCGGTTAACTATTCTTTCTTTGACAAAACCTTCTAAATAAGAGACTTGGATTTCCAGATCTTCTTTCTCATTAATTTTTACATTAAACAAAACACCATTACAATCTAACTTAGAATTAGAGTTGATACTAATTCCATAATTAGACATAAAGCTTAAATCATCAAAACCAGCTTTTTTTGCTAGTATTTCTTTATCGAACTCCGAATAATTTAATGTCTCTAAAATTTCGAGCTTTACTTTTTGAAGATATTCTTTAAATGACGTATTTAAATCTATAGGAAATGATAGAAGCAAAGAATTGCTTTGATCTTTATAATTAGAAACTACATAACCATCAAATTCATTAATTAGTTTCTTTAACAAAAAAGAATAAATAGCACTTATAACAGTATATTGAGCTATCGGGTTTTTATTGGTGAGACTGTTAAAATAATTTAACTCATTGGCATTAATAGTAACATAAGGCAGACTATTTTTTTTCTGATGCCCACCAGAAACTTCCTCTCTATTTACTGTTTTTTTCTTCCAGTATTTTGAAATCAAATTAATATTATCTGACAGCGTATCCTTATCCATAAATTTAACATTCTTATTTTCTGGTCACACCCAACTTTCATTGGTTTTTGCGCGAAAATAAGAGTAACGCTCATCTAAAAATTACGGACTTTTTGTATAAAAATTACGGACTTTTTTACGAAACATATAAAGTATTGATAATAAGACAATTAATCATATTAATTATTGTTTTATAAATATTTTATTAACATGAAAATAACATCATAAAATCTTATTAATTAAACATATCCATAAGTAGATCGGATAATGTAAACTCATTAGTGTTTATTGGCTCTAACCCAAATCGAGTTACAAACTAGATATTTTGTAAAAATGACTGTGAAACTATTTTTTTAAAGAGTTGGATATTGTGTATATAGATGGAAAGTAGCGTAAAGTGTGATTGAAAAATTCAAAACTAATGAATGAATCAAAAATACTATTATGCAAAAAATCACATAAGATTGAAAAGCGAATTTAAAAATCGATTTGACGTTTATAAAAATGGCGAGAAATACTAATGAAGTGTAAAATATTGTCTGTTTTTTGTAAAAAGCAACTTCAATCCATCTATTTTTGAATAGTTTATTTAGGTTAGTGTCTGAAAATTAAATATAACTTCAATTTTTGTCCCTTCTCCAATTTTTGATTCAATATTAAATTGACCTTTTAAAGAATTTGCTCTTTCTTTCATATTACTTAATCCGATACCATTTTTTTTATTTTTAATATCAAATCCTTCTCCATCATCCGTAATACTGAGTTTTAAAAAATTGTTGTCTTTTCTCTGAATTTTTACATCACAATTTTTTGCATTTGCATATTTATTAATATTTAAAATGGCCTCTTGAACAATACGGTATACATTTATCTTATATATATTTTGAATAGTTGCCCATTCAAACATTTCATCATTTAAATATTTAAACTGAGTACTACTTATATCTTTTTGATTTTCAATTAGACTTGATAACAATACATTAAAATCATTGCCATCAAAAAAAGAACTTCGACTTAAGTCATGTGATATGGTTCTAATCTCATTTTCAATGTTTTGTAATTCAAAAATATATTCTCTTCTTTTTTCAATTATTTTTGAATCTATTTTAGAATTGAAAAAACCTAAATTCATTCGGACACCATAAATTTTATTCATTACACCATCGTGCAATTCTTTTGCAATTTTAGCTTTCTCATTTTCTTTTGCAATATTTATTTTTTTATGCTGTTCAGTTAATAGTAGATATATCTCCTCATTGGCTTTTTGCTGTTGCTGAAAAAACTCTAATTCTTTATTTTTATATTTCAAATATCTTAAAACAAAAAATATTGCCAGAAATAAAATTAATCCAAGTGAACTAATTAAAATGTAAAAATTTTTTTTGGTCAAAATTTCATTTTCATCCTCAATTCTTGAAGTTTCATATTCAATTCTGGCGTACTTATCATGGGTGTTTTTTTGAACTGCATTAATACTATCACTTACCTTGATATATTCATTTGTATAAAACAAACTATTCTTTTTATCAATTTCGGAGAGCAATTTTAATGAAGTCAAAACTTCATTACTGCTTTTAATTTTAATTGCTAATTGATTTGCTTCTTTTAAACTTTGAATTGATTTTACAGTATCCTTCTGAGTTAAAAAGTATTCTCCTAAACGAATCTTTTTGTACAAAACATCAGATTCGACGCCAATACTCTCAACAATATTTAAGGATTCGAAAAACATTGATTCAACATTTACATAGTCTCCATTTCTCATCTTGGAATATGCCAAATTGCTTAAAACATTAGCATATAACCTAGGCCATTTTTTTTTCAAATCTTCTGAAAGTAACCCTTGCAATTTTTCTATAGACTTCGAAAATTCTCCTTTTAAATCATATAAATTACAAATGTTAATAGTAGAAGTTATGTTATAATTATTTATCTCATCTTTATCATTACCATTAATTTTCATTTTTTCTAATTCACTCAATGCCAATTTGTGATACAGTAATGCCTGATCGTAATTAACCAGTTTCTCTAAACAATTACCCATTAAGTTATTACAAGTATAAATCAAATCATGATCTTTAGATTCTTTTAAATACTGCAATGCTTTAGAAACTTCAACTTCACATTCTATATAGTTCCCATCATAAAATAAAACATGGGCTTTATTGAATAGCATTCTACCAACATTATCATAGTCATGAATTTTCGCATAAACTTTTTGAGCTTGTAGATAATAAAAGTAAGCACTATCTTTTCTTGAATTTTCATAAGAATCACCAACATAATATAATGACTTCGCTATTCTAATACTATCTTTTGATTGCTTTGATAATTGCAAAGATTTCAAACTAACATTTAAAGATTTTTTAGAATTACCGATATAATAATATTCAGAAGCTATCTTTAAATATAAATCCCTGATAATGGAATCATTTTCTTTAGATTTTAATAATAGGTCAACTATTGAATCTAAATATTTTTCTTTTTTATTTACAGATAAATCATCAATATGACTTTTATCAAATAAAACGGTTGCGTTTTTTTTACAAGAAAAAAGAAAAAACATTAGAAAGAAACAAACAATTTTAGTGGGAGTAATCAAAATATAATTATCATTTTATACTTTCAAATATAGTATTTTGGAACAAAGAAGACTATGTAATTACAAATAATTCACATAGCCTTTCTTTAAACAATTACAGAATAAGGGTTTATCTTCTTGGTGGTTTTGGGTTACTTGGGTCTCCATCAATAGGGTTTACTTCACTAAAATTTACTGTAGTTGAATCAATTATTTTTTCTTTAAATTCATTTTTCAAACCAATTTCAGGTGTAATTTTAAAATTATTATTTTCAACTTCTGGTATTTCAAACTCATCATCATTTGAACATGAGTAAGTTAATAAAGAGATAGAAACAAGTGCTGCAATGTATAATTTGCTTTTCATAAAAAATTAATTTGGTTTAATATCAACTAGCAAAAAAACAGCTATGTTTTCTTACAATTTTACGGTAAAACCGTAATATTTAATTAATTTTGTTTTAAAATAAAAATGAATATGTGCCTTAATATTTTGATAGTCGACGATCATCCTATGACAGTTGATGGTTATATTAACCTCTTATCTGACAACGATTTTCAAGAAAACGAACCAAGTTTTATAAAGAGTTATAATTGTGAAGATGCATACAACAAAATAAATTTTCAACTAAAAAAAAACACAAAAATTGATTTTGCTTTATTAGACATTAGCCTTCCTCCTTATAAAGAGTTTAATATTAATAGTGGTATTGATTTGGCTTCACTCATTAGAGAAAAGTTTCCAAATTGTAAAATAGTGCTGCTTACGATGCATAGTGAACCCTTAACGGTAGACAAAATCATTAAAGGGATAAAACCTGAAGGATTCATATCAAAAAGTGATATTAACTTTGAATTATTTCCAATCATTTGTAAAAAAATTCTTGAAGGTGATATATTCCGAAGTAACACCATAATAGAATCTCAAAGAGAATTATTTAAAAGAAATATAAATTGGGATAATCATGACAGTCAAATTTTAACCTTAATTTCTCAAGGAGTTAAAACTGTTAATCTTCCAAATTATATTCCGCTTTCTATGAGTGCTATAGAAAAAAGAAAAGCAAACATAAAAGATCAGCTTTTAGAAGGAAAAGGCAGTGATAAAGATTTAATTGGTAAAGCTAAAAAACTAGGATTATTATAAATTACTTAAAAAAAAAAATCAATTGCTCCTTGACGATTATCCTGATATTTTTAGTTCAATTTAAATGATACTATTTTAACACTTCAACGGATTAGCATGACGGTATGAATCCTGTTCTCCCCACAAGATAAATTAAAAAGAAAAACCACTCAAATTGAGTGGTTTTTTATTTTTATAATCTTACTATTATTCTAAAACAAAAGCCACTTGCACGTTAGAAATAACTTCAATTTCTCCAATTGCTAATGTTTGTCTTGGCGCAGCACCATCTGCCTGCATTTCCATCATAGCGCCTTTAAACATAGGCTGTGGTGGATAATGTGTCTGAGAATTGTCTGAAATCAAAATCGCTTTTCCAACTTTTTGATTTAAAACCGAAACATAGTCCAACGCTTTTTGTTTAGCATTTAGCATGGCTTTTTTTCTTGCTTCAGCTTCATACACTTCGATTTTTGAAGATTTAAATTCAACTCCGTTAATATTGGTTATACCAGTATCGGTAATGCCCATCATGAATTCGTCGTACATCTTCAAATCTTTCAATGTTACAGTAACCGTTTGATTGGCTACGTAATTGTATTTTTTTGCTTGATAATCGTAATTTTTATGCAAACTCACATTCGTAGTTTGAAAATCAGACTGTGGAATATTATTCTTCTTGATAAATTTTAAAACTTTGTCAATAATAACATCGTTAGCCTTTTTCACATCTGCGGCTTCTTTACCGGTATTTTCAACACCAATTGAAATGACGCCTTGGTCTGGAACTACTTTAACTTTTCCTTCTCCTGAAACGTTAATTTGAGGGACCGGATTCTGTTTTTGATCTTGTGCGTATGTCATTACGGTAAAAAAAGTGATTAATGTTACTACTAAATTTTTCATGGGTATTTTATTTAAATTTATATTACTTAAGCAAATGATGTGCCAATTATAACTTACCAGCTTTAGATAAAACTAACAAGAGAACAATAGGAATAGCTAATAGAATGACCATCAAGGTGTTGTCTGCCAACATTGATGGTTCTTTTATTAACGTTATTGCATAACCTCCAATTGCTCCTCCAAAATGTGCCGTATGTCCAATATTGTCATTCTTTGCCTTCATTCCATAAATAGAATATAATAAATATCCAATCCCAAAAATATAAGCAGGTATAGGAATGGGTATAAAATACATATATAGACTCATATCAGGGTTTAGTAAAATTGCAGCGTACAAGACACCAGTTACGGCTCCCGAAGCCCCTATCGCTCTATAACTATAATCGTTTTGATGAAAATATAGTGTGAGTAAACTTCCGCATAATAAACTGCCGAGATATATCAACAAAAAAGAGAAATTGCCCAAATAAGAAATTACCACTGGCGCAAAAATGAATAATGTAAACATGTTGAAAAACAAATGCCCCCAATCAGCATGTAAGAAAGCCGAAGAAAACATTCTTGTTTGTTCTCCAGCTCTAATACTTCCAATATGAAATTCGTTTTTTCTGAAAAAAGACAGGTCGTTAAACCCTTTATAACTGAATATTACGTTTGAAGCAATTATAATTATAAGAAATGGATTCATAAATAATTTTTGAGTTAGTAAATATAACAAAAGCATTTGAAATAGAATTTCCTAAAAATGAAGATTAAAAGTATATTTGCTAAAATTTTTAAACAATGCAATTTCTAATATACTTACTCTTATATCCAATTCTTTGGCTAATTTCAATACTCCCTTTTAGACTTTTATATATTCTATCGGACTGTATTTACATTATCGTTTATTATGTTATTGGTTACAGAAAGAAAACTGTTCGCAAAAACTTATCAATTGCTCTAGCTCATTTATCTGAAAAAGAACGATTAATCATTGAAAAAAAATCATACCATCATCTCTGTGATATGTTTTTAGAAATGGTAAAAACAATGTCTATTTCCGAAAAAGAGATTAACAAACGTTTTGCTTTTACCAACCTTGATTTTTATAAAAGTTATGAACGCAAAGGGAAAAGCATTGCTTTAATGGCTTCACATTATGCAAGTTACGAATGGGTATTGTCAATGAATAAACACATTGATTTTAGAGGAATTGGAATTTATAAGAAAATTGCCAACCCTCATTTTGACAAATTGGTTAAAAATATTCGTTCCAAGTACAAAGCGTATTTAATTACAACTAAGGAAACAAAAGACACCATAGAATATAACTACAAAAACAATATTTTAAGTATTTATGGTTTTGCCAGCGATCAAACACCTAGATGGTCCGAAAACAATATGTATTGGCACCACTTCTTAGGAAAAGAAACACCTATTCATACTGGAGCTGAAGTTTTAGCCAAAAAATATGACTTGAATGTGCTTTTTCTAAAAGTAAGAAAAGTGAAACGAGGGTATTATCAAGCCACTTTTGAATTATTATCAGAAAACGTTAAAGAAGTGCCAGATTATAAAATTTCGGAAGACTTTATGGGCAGAGTTGAAAAACTAATCCTTGAAGCTCCAGAATATTATTTATGGACGCACAAACGTTGGAAACACAAAAGGAAAAATTAAACTGAAAACCAGTTTTTTACAATTTCATTTACATTATGTTGTGCCTTTTTATGTGCAAACTCATTTGTTTTAGAGTTGTACACATATTCATTTGCCCATTCCTGATGATTTTTAGCTAATTCTTTAATACAATTGCATACATATTCAATTTCTGCATTTGTAGTGGTTGGATGAATGGACATTCTTATCCATCCTGGTTTTTGAATTAAATCTCCTGAATCTATTTGACAAACTAAATTATGTGACGTTTCCTGATTTACATTCAATAAATAATGTCCATAAGTTCCAGCGCAACTACAACCACCACGAGTTTGAATTCCAAATTTATCGTTTAAGATTTTCACTCCTAAATTAAAATGTAAATCGGTAATATAAAACGAAATAACTCCTAGCCTATCCTGATGTTCTTTGGCTAAAATATTAATGTTTTCGATGTTATTTAATTGTCCAAATACATACTTCACAATTTCATGCTCACGGTCTAGGATATTTTTGATACCCATTTTCTCTTTCAGCTGAATCGCAAGTGCCGTCTTTATGACTTGTAAAAAACCTGGAGTTCCACCATCTTCCCTATCCTCAATATTGTCAATGTATTTGTGTTCACCCCAAGGATTTGTCCATGAAACGGTTCCACCACCTGGACAATCAGGAATATTATTTTTATATAAATCTTTATTGAATACTAAAACGCCCGATGTACCTGGTCCTCCCAAAAATTTATGTGGAGAAAAGAAAATTGCGTCTAAATAAGCTTCAGGATCTTCAGGATGCATATTAATTTCAACATACGGTCCAGAACAAGCAAAATCTACGAAACAAACACCATTATTTTGATGCATCATTTTAGCTACTTCATGATACGGTGTTTTAATTCCTGTAACATTTGAACAAGACGTAATTGAGGCTATTTTAAAACTTCTGTGCTTGTAATTTTCTAATATTTTTTTAAATTCTTCCAAACAAAACAAACCATCTTTATCGGCAGGAATAACCACCACATCTGCAATAGTTTCCAACCAAGACGTTTGATTTGAATGGTGTTCCATGTGCGAAATAAAAACAATAGGCTTAATAGCTTCGGGGATATTGGTAAATTCTTTTAGATTTTCCGATACACGCAATCCTAAAATACGTTGAAACTTGTTCACCACACCCGTCATACCAGTCCCATCAGTAATTAAAACATCATCAATGCTAGCATTTACATGATGTTTTATAATATGACGTGCTTCATGATAAGCCATAGTCATAGCAGTTCCAGAAACCGTAGTTTCAGTATGAGTATTGGCTACGAAAGGACCAAACTCGTTCATTAATTTTTCTTCAATGGGACGATATAGCCTACCACTGGCAGTCCAATCAGTATAAATAATTTTCTGAATCCCGAAGGGAGATTCAAACTCTTGGTCAATACCAATTATATTATTTCTAAACTGTTGAAAATACTGTTCTAAAGCGGTGGTAGTTTCTGTTGCAATCATTGTGTTGAAATTTGCCCCAAATATACATTTTTTAAGAATTTTAAAACTCACAAATAACATATTAATCGTTAAATTTGAATAATTAACATTCCTAAAATTATGCAACTCCATATCCAAAATAGATTTACCAACGAACTTCCTGCCGATGCCAATGAAACCAATGAAACCAGACCGGTATTTGAAGCTTGCTACTCGTTTGTAAACCCAACTGCAGTAGCTAATCCAAAGTTGATTCATGCTTCAACCGAAGTTGCTGACTTAGTTGGCCTTTCAGAAAAAGATACCAAAACAGAAGAATTCCTGAACTATTTTTCAGGAAACAAAACATTTAAAGATTCACATCCTTTTGCTATGTGTTATGGTGGACACCAATTTGGCACTTGGGCCGGGCAATTAGGCGATGGGCGTGCCATCAATCTATTTGAAGTTGAACATCAAAAACAATATTATACATTACAATTAAAAGGAGCTGGAAAAACACCTTACTCAAGAAATGCTGATGGTTTAGCGGTTTTACGATCTTCAATAAGAGAATATTTGTGTGCTGAAGCCATGCATTATTTAGGCGTACCCACTACCCGATCTTTATCGTTAATTGAAACAGGCAATCAAGTTTTAAGAGATATAATGTACAACGGAAATCCAGCTTATGAAAAAGGAGCCATCGTATGTCGCGTTGCACCCTCTTTTATCCGATTTGGGAGTTTTGAAATCTTTGCAGCCAGAAACGACATTAAAAACCTTCAGTTATTGGCTGATTTTACCATCAAACATTATTTTGCTGAAATCACTTCAGAAGGAAAAGAAAAATACATTCACTTTTTTAAAAAAGTATTCGATACTACTCTGGAAATGATTCTCCATTGGCAACGTGTTGGCTTTGTACACGGAGTTATGAATACCGACAACATGTCTATTCATGGAATTACCATTGATTATGGACCTTACGGCTGGCTTGAGGATTACAACCCCAACTGGACACCCAATACTACTGATAGTCAGCATAGAAGGTATCGTTTTGGCAATCAACCCGAAATTGCACTGTGGAATTTGTACCAATTAGCAAATGCGCTTTATCCGTTAGTGAACGAAGCTGAACCTTTTGAAACCATTTTAAATTCTTTCCAACAACAATACGAGGAAAAATATTTGGAAATGATGCGAAGCAAATTAGGTTTGAGAAATGAATTAGAAAACGACATTAAGTTAATTTATCAACTTACTGAAATAATGACTATTAAAGAAACTGATATGACTATTTTCTTTAGATTATTATCCAATATAAAAAAAGAAGATGCTCCCCAAAAAACCTTTGAAAAAATTAATGTTTCATTTTATAATTTAGAAGAAATCAAAGGTGAAATTTTAGAAATCTGGCTCAATTGGTTTGGTCTTTATATGGACCGATTACAACAAGAGTCTGTTTCAGATGATGTAAGAAAACAGCAAATGAATCAAACAAATCCTAAATATGTTCTACGCAATTATATGGCACAAGTTGCTATTGATGCTGCTAATAAAGACGATTATTCAATAGTCGATGAATTATATACTTTACTTAAAAAACCTTACGAAGAACAACCACAATCTGAAAAATGGTTTGCAAAAAGACCCGATTGGGCACGTGAAAAAATAGGCTGCTCTATGTTATCTTGTAGTTCCTAAAAATTTGTAAATTTATAATTCAAAAGAAATATCTTCAAGACATTAACGTTTTAAAATTTAAATTATGGATTCAAACGAAACAGTTTCAAAAGTTATGGAAAAAACAGAATTTAAAGTTACCATTAATGCTCCTTTAGAAAAAGTCTGGTATTCTCTTTGGGATCAAGATAATTACAACGCATGGACAAGTGTTTTTTGTGAAGGTTCACACGCTATTTCGGATTGGGAAGAAGGATCTAAAGTACATTTTTTATCCCCAGGAGGCGAAGGAATGTCTTCTTTAATTGAAGAGTGCAAGCTTTTTAAAGTCATGTCGTTTAAACACATTACTGGCTTGAAAAATTTTGAAGAACAACCTATTGATGAAAAAACAAAAGAATGGAGCGGTTGTATTGAAAGATACGAACTAAGTGAAAGTAACGGACAAACATCTGTTTTGGTCATCATTGATATATCTGAACCACATATTGCTTATTTTAAAGAAACTTTCCCTAAAGGACTTCAAATAGTAAAAGATATTGCCGAAAACCCAGTGGTTTCTAGTATTACAGTAAGAACTTCAACCCAAGAAAGTTTAGAAAAAGTTTGGGATTACTGGACATCGCCTGAGCATATTGTAAATTGGAACTTTGCTTCTGATGATTGGTATTGCCCTAAAGCAACGAATGATTTAAAAGTAAACGGCAGTTTCAATTACACTATGGCCGCAAAAGACGACACTATGAGCTTCGATTTTGAAGGAAAGTATACAGAAATTGAAAATCATAAAAAAATTGTTTACAACATTATCGATGGCCGAAAAGTGACTATTAGTTTTAATGTTTTAGATGGAAAAACAATCATTACTCAAACATTTGAGCCCGAAAATGAAAATACAGTAGATTTACAACGCAGCGGATGGCAAGCCATCATGACTAATTTTAAAAAATACATCGAAAATTAATACAAACTAAAAAATCAAACAAACCATGGCATCAGTAAATGTTTATTTAACCTTTAATGGAAACACAGAAGAAGCATTCAATTTTTACAAATCAGTGTTTGGTGGCGAATTTACCTATATGGGAAAATTCAAAGATATGCCAGCTGACGAAAATTGCCCGCCTCCTACTCCCGAAGAAGAAAATCGTATTATGCACGTAAGTTTGCCAATAAGTGCTGAAACAGTTCTAATGGGAAGCGATAGTAACAGTTTTAGTGGAGATGTTATCTTTGGAAATAACTTTGCAGTATCTATAAATTCAAATAGCAAAGAGGAAGCAGATCGCTTATTTAACGGGCTTTCAGTGGGTGGAAAAGTGATAATGCCGATGGACAAAACATTTTGGGGTGCTTATTTTGGCATGTTTGTTGATAAGTTCAATATCAATTGGATGGTAAACTTTGACGAAGTTCAAAAATAACTTTAAGTTCAATTCACTATATTTACTTAAACTAAAATCTAAAAACAATGAACAAAGTCATCAAAACTTTAGTGATTTCAATAGTGTTATTTTTAATCATTCCTGAAAAGACACATGCACAAGGACCACCTCCATGGGCTCCAGCACACGGTTACAGAGCAAAAACAAAGCATGTTTATTTCCCTGAGCATAATTTTTATTATGATATTGAAGCTCGAAATTACATTTATTTAAATGGAGGACACTGGTCAATTAGTGCCTCAATCCCAAGACCTTTTATTAATATCAACTTAGGTCGTACTTCGCAAATACAATTAGATTTTGTTGGGCATAATCCATACAGAGACAATCATGTGCATGTAGTAAAATACAAAAAACCTAAGAAACATAAAGTTATAAAGCATAAAGTGATTCATCATGATGCTGGTCATGGACATGGGAAAAGCCATGGAAAAGGAAATAAACATTAATAAAAAAAAAATAAACCCTGAGAAATCTCAGGGTTTATTTTTTTAATATCAAACTTCTATTTAAACTATCATTAATATGATGTTTAAATACTTCTTAATCTATATACAATTAACATTCCAGAGTCGAAAATCTTAACTTCGACATATCAAGAATCAAGTACGTCCTTGCTGATTCTATAACTGACTTTTAATCTTCATTTAGACAAGATTATAGCCGTTTTTATAAAAATTGGAAAATGAATCAATTGATTATTTTTTTTCAATTAAAAAAACTTTCTCCCTAGATTTAGTTACGCAACACCCTCATATTCTGTCAGATAAATTTTAATAATTTTTGAGGAAAAACCATAATACCGTCTTTATTTATTCTTTTAATTTTACTAATCCAAAAACAAAAATATAGATATTAAGTATTAATGAATATCTATATTTAATACTACACCCACTCCATCTGACAATTTGTTATCAGCAGTTTTTGATAACAATTAACAGCATTATAAAGCTATTTAAACACAGAATCAAAACCGCAAAATAATCTCACTTATAAAATTAAGGAAGAAGCTGAAAATCCAATTTAAAGAGTAGGCACAAATTATTAAAAATAATAAAATGAAAAATGCTCGTAACATAATACTTGTTTATTCCATCATTCTATTAATCACATCTTGTGATAATGATAAAATAAAATTCAAACCCACAGACGAAAGAGAAGTGCAAAGCATAGAAATTTCTGATGGTGATGAAGTTGCCTTATTACAGCAAGAACTTGGACTTGAGGTGAAAATGGTTCAAGGCAACAAACTATATTATTTTATTAAAGGAAGTGATCAGGAACAAAAACTAAAAGATGTTGGATACTCCATAAAAAAAGAAGACATAATGCAAATTAATTACCGTGTAGTCCAGCTATCAGTAAAAGATAGAGCGCCAGATAAAAGCAAAGTTGAAGAACTCAAAAAATACGGAATTCAAATAATCAATAAGGAGAAGAACTATTGGGTGGTTCGCGGTTCGTTAGAACAACTTAATAACATTCAAAATCTGGACTATAAATTAAAAATAGAAACCAAAGAGCCTAGACCAAGACAAGTGGAAATCATTGTTGCAACGGAACAAGACATTCAAAAAGTAAACGAACTGGGTGTTGATATTTACAGTTCCAAAAGATCTGACAGGCAAAGAACAATTATAATATATGCTGGTGCATTTGATTATCAAATAGAACAGATTCAAGAATTGGGATATGAAGTGACATTAAAAAATAATTAATATGAGATCAGTAATAACAACCCTTACCATTTGTCTTGCTCTTCAAGTGCAAGGACAAATTCTGAATTACACAAGTTTCAGAACTCCAGCTCAGGTGGATACAGCCATCAATACATTGCACAGTACATATCCTACCTTAACAAGTATTGTAAATCTTGGCAACAGCATTGAAGGACGTCCTATTAGAGCGCTTAGAATTTCAAACTCTCCTTCAAATGATCCTACTAAAGGAGATGTTGTTTATACTTCTCTAATTCATGCACGTGAATGGATAACAGTTGAGACATTATTATATATCACAGATAAAATGCTACAGCAATATGCAACAAATGCAACACTTAGAGCAGATATGGATAGGTTACAGATTTGGATAATTCCCGTTATAAATCCTGACGGATACAACTACACTCACACCACCGATAGATACTGGCGAAAAAATCGTAGAAATAATGGCGATGGTACATTTGGAGTTGACTTAAATCGTAATTGGGGTTACCAATGGGGATTACTATCAGGCTCATCAAATATAACCAGTTCCGATATATATCACGGCACTGGGCCTTTCAGTGAAGCTGAGACTATGCATTTAAGAAATTTTCTTAGCTCACGCACTAACCTTAAAACTTTAGTTAGCTATCATAGTTTTAGCGAACTGTATTTGCGTCCTTGGGCTTATACTACAGCAAACCCTCCTGGTGAACAAACATTAAGAAGTATAGCACTTAGAAACATTAGCAGAATACAATCAGTACACAGCCATGTTTATACCGAAACGATTGGATATACTTCTTCAGGCGAAACAACTGATTATTTATGGAATCAACACAGAGCAGCATCTTTTACACCCGAATTACGTCCTACATCAGGAGGAGTTGGTGGCTTTGCTCCTCCAGCCTCAGAAATATTGCCTTGTGCAGAAGAAAATTACCCAGCTGCTTTGGCGCTAATACATGACGCCGCTATGCCACGTGTCTGGATTAGAGACAACATTTCAGATACAGGAGCAGAACCTTCAGCAGGCTATCATTGGGAAAGCCCCGATATTTGGACTGTACCCGCTGTCCTTAATCAAAATTCATTGGTTACTTTACATGTAAGGGTTCAAAACAGTACAGGATCCAATGTCCACAATGTCAATGTTGAAGCTTACTATACCGATCCTCGTATAACACTTGAATTTCCAAGTTCAACGGCAGTTTTAATAGGAAGTACTAATGTAAACGTTCCTCCCGGTGGGCGTGATGTAACTTTTTCATGGAGAACACCAACGGGAACCAACAGTTGGGGCGAGCGGCATTGGTGCGTCGGAGCTGTCGTTAAACATGATAGTGACATGCCATTAACCACTTTGGTTGCCAGAAGCAGCAATATAGCATGTCATAACTTTAATACCACAACAATAGTCGAATCGGGCATTATAAATGTAGCTGCCACAAACTTTTTGTCTGTAGCCGCCGAGCTTGAAATTGAATTTAACAAAAATGAACTTCCTTCAGATTGGCGATTTGAACTTCCAGAAGTAAATAAAATGCAACGTTCATTAAAATCAACAGCGGGAACAGTACGTAAATCAAAACTTTTAAAAACAAAAGGAGTTATACTCGAACCAGGTCAGACTATTAAAATACCTATTAAAGTACATTACAATCAGGCGCCTGCAAATGATGTACTAGTGAGAATAAAAGGAAATCTTCTACCTCTTGTGGCAGGGAAACGTACCCCTGTAGGTAATGGTTATACATATCAAATAACTGCTAAGTAACCTAATGAAAAGCATTTTAATGCTTTATTAAAAGAAAATACAATCAAAAAAACAAAGGAGTAAGCCGAAAATCCAATCAAAGAGTAAGCATCATATAATAAATTATCATTATGGCAATTAAGACTTTTGCAGTAAGTTCATATGAAGTTGGTATGGGCTACAAAAACAACGCAACCTGGGGTGGTGTTAACATCAATATTCAAGGACATCTCGTGTGTCATAGTGCAGATGGATACCGCTTTATAGTTTATGGTCTTCATCCTACAAGTCCAATACCCAATCCGGTATATATCGAGGCGAATAAAGTAGGGGCAATTTTTATTCCTTTTGTTGAATTGCATAATTATGTCGATTTAGTAAGAAATGAAAAACCAATTAATGTTTACTTAAATTCAGTTAGTCCTAATTGGAATAGTCTGCGTACAAGTGCAGAACCTGTTGGTGAAGAAGAAGGTATTTGATTCCTGTAAGCATTCCTGTGATTAAATAAAATTGTAATTATCAGAATGCTTCTTTAGAAAAAAAATAAACCCTGAAAATCTCAGGGTTTATTTTTTATAGTTCAATAATTTTTAAATTCCAGCGACCGCTTTAATCTCATCAATGATCCTCAAAGCAAGAGCATCTGCTTTTTCCTGAGTTTGCGCTTCAGTATAAATACGAATAATAGGTTCAGTATTTGATTTTCTTAAATGTACCCAGTTTTCAGCGAAATCAATTTTAACACCGTCAATCGTAGAAATATTTTCGTTTTTGTATTTCTCTGTCATCGCAATTAAAATTGCATCAACATCAATTTGTGGTGTCAATTCAATTTTGTTTT
>JASLID010000101.1 GCA_030153045.1 Flavobacterium sp. | reverse complement strand
TATGTACAAACGCATTAATGATGTGGTTGCGGCTTTAACCGAAGAAGAAAAAACAGCATTTGATTTAGAAAAAATAAAGTTTAAAGGTTTTAATCCCCGTAAAGACGCCCACTATCATTATATGTCATTTACGATTGATACTATGGGTTTATGGCCAGAATACAAAGACATTGACTTAATCGCCACTGATGACTGCCAGCTATCTAAATACAGACGTATGCTGGACTATCAAATTTATTTATTAGACAATGATCAATATGATTTGACCAAAGAAAATCTGTACCATTTGATTGATCTTGCAGTAAATTTAAGAATGAAAAAAGCAATATAAATTAGAATTATTTGATCTCTGTTATTTTATAAAAACCTACTTATGTAATATCAGTATTAAATCCCCGCTATAGCGGGGATTTTTTATTTAAGTTTTTACGATATAACTATAATGTGTATTTAGGGTAAATACTTATTTAACAGCTCAAATAATTTTTCTTTATTAATTGGTTTTGAAATATAACCCGAAAAACCAGCATTAAATATTTTTTCCACTTCATCAGTAGAAGTATAGGCTGTTTGAGCAATAATAGGCAAATTTGGTCTCATTTTATTGATTTCACTAAAAGCCTCATGTCCTGATTTTTTAGGCATTTTGATGTCCATTAAAATCAAATCTATATTCTTGTTATTTAAGCTAATTTCTATGGCCTCTTCTCCATCTTCAGCCCTAATAATTTTATATTTTTTTGACTTTAGAATTTTTTCAATGAGTAAATAATTAAAGTTATCATCTTCAGCAACCAATATGGTCTCTAGATTTTCTCTTTCAGGATTTTTATCTGTCAATTCATCAGACACACCTTCGTTTTTATTTAATACTAATGGTAATGTTACATTGAAAGTAGATCCTTGTTCAATTTCTGACTGAACTGAAATTGTCCCATCTAACATTTCGACATAACCTTTCGTTAAAGCCAGCCCTAAGCCCAAACCTCCTCCCCTTATGGAATGATCATTTTCTATTTTTCTAAATCTTTTAAAAATAGCCTCATAATACTTGCTTTCGATACCAATTCCTGTATCAATAACATAAAACTTTATTTGTTCTAATTGCGTATCGACTTCATAAAACAATACTATAGTTCCTTCATCTGTAAATTTAATCGCATTAGACAGTAGGTTCGCGATAATGTGTTCCAATTTTGCTTTATCAGAAATTATTTTTCCTGAAAAACCGTTTTTAGATTTTTCAATTTTAAACTCAATTTTTTTATTGGTAGGAATTGTACTTTTCATTTCATCAAACACCGTTTGTACACATTCATCTAAATCAAAATCTGTGAACTTAGGCTCAATTTGATTAGTGTCAATTTTAGACATCTCAATTAAATCATCTATAATTAAGACCAAATTTTTACCGCTTTTAGTAATTATTTTTCTGTATTCTTTTTCTTCTTCTTTTGTCAATTCATGGTTTTCCAACAAATCTGAAAAACCAATAATAGCATTCATTGGTGTTCTAATTTCGTGAGATAAATTGGTTAAAAATGCCGATTTTAATTTATCGCTTTCCTCCGCCTTTTCTTTCGCTTTTTGCAGTTGTAGATTTTGAATCTGATTTTGCTCGAAAAGCTTTCCTATATATCTAAATTCTCCTCTAATATTTTTAAGTGAATTGATCGCCTTTTCGTCGCCTGTTTCTAAAACACTTTTAATCAATTTAATGGGTAATTTTGCCCATTTTACAGCATAAAAGTTAAAAATTAAAAGCGAAACAATAAATCCAATTAATATTATTAATAGTATTCTCTTGGTAATACTAAAATCGACTTTATAAATTCTGTTGAACAACAGTTTTCCTACTACTGAACCGTCATATCCTTTAATAGGTACAATAGTATAGACTAAGTCCTTTGCTAACTTTTGATTTGGTTGATAAAAACTTATTTTAGAACTGCTTATTTTTTCTAAATTCGAAAAATAATCATTGTCCAACAATCGCATCATAAAGAAGTAACCAGAAGGGTTGTGCTTATTCTTAAAAGGATCGTCTGATGGGTGTATTGTAGAAGCAAAAACCTCGACTATTCCTTCAGGGATTTTTACATAAAATTTGTCTTGCCTTTTCTCATAAAGGACCTTAAAAACTTCGTCTGTAATTATATTTTTAGTGCTGATTTTTGAAGTAGAAACCTTTGTAATAAATTGTTTTTCAATAGTATAAGCCGCTAAATAATCAACTTTGTAGGCATCTATAATATTCGCTACCGACCTGTTAAACCAATTGAGATCTTTAGTTTGAGTAAATTTTACAAACTCGTCCCAATACGTAACGTCATTTATAACTGACGAATAGGCTTCAGAGTTTAAATTTATTAGCGAATTAATTTCATTATTATACTGTATTACCGTGTTGTCATATATTTGTTTTTCTTGTCTTAAAGTATAATAATACAATGAAAAAAACAGCAACAAAAAACCTACCGCTACAATAACTAGCAGAACTACCACTTTTGAATAGGTTGATGAAGTAAATCGTCTTTTTTCGGAGTCGAGAACCATAAATAATTAATAATCAAATAAATATAACCAAATTTAGTTAGATTTTAAAAAATCTATAAAATAAGCTTCATAACAAAAACTTTAAATTTAAAGTCAAAAAATCATTCATAACAAAAAGTTGCGCCAAAAACCACAAAATTTCTCCCAAAGATTTCGGTGTTTTTTTGAGACCCATTATGAATATAATTTACAAACACAGGCGCACTAAAATGTTTATTTATGTCGAATGCTTTATTTACTCTTAATGACAAATTAACTATTGACGGCTTATCATAATCGCCAGCAGTATAATAATGTGCTTGATTGTTAAAAACAATTCCTAATACAGGTTGTAAATTGATATTTTGAAATGCTTTTTTTGATGTTGTTTTTAAAACATTTTCGAATGTGTATCCTATTTCAGCATAAGTTGTAAAATTTTGGGTCGGGTTTTCGCCATTGCTATCATACCGAAAATCGTTTCCTGCTACTAATGAACTTAGCGTCAAATTAAATGGAAGCCAAACATCTGAAAAATCAAATAAAAGAATTAAATCAACTGTCTTTACACCATTACTTTTGTAATTAAAAAAACGATTGTCTATTCCTTCTACTTTCTCAACTGAAGGCCAATAATAATCCCATAATTGCACCGTGAAATATTTATTGACTTTATAAGACGCAAAAAAATCTAATTCTTGATATCCTTTAGTTGCGTTCCCATCTGCGTAAAAATAATCTGTTTTAAAATTTGTTGTTGCCCATGTCCCGACCGAAAGTTTATTAGTAATGTTGTACTTTATTGTGGGCTGAACAACTGGATAATCCCCGCCCCATGATTGTCCTCTCCATAAGTAACGCGACATGACATCCAGTGAAATTTCCCATTTACCTTTTAATTGAGTCGAATCATTTGCTTGTTCATTTTGTGCCAATAAATCATAATTTATTAAGTACATGAATGAGAGCAAAATGATTTTATATCTCATATTAATCTCCCAATTTAGCTTAAATATTTAGTCAGCAATCCAAATAATTTCTCCTTCACTAGTGGTTTGGCAATATAATCGGTAAATCCAGACACCATTATTTTTTCAACCTCATCAGAGGACGAATAAGCGGTTTGTGCAATTATAGGCAGCATTGGTTTGAATTTTCTTATTTGTAAAACCGCTTCATAACCGCTTAGTATTGGCATTTTTATATCCATCAATACTAAATTTATTTCGTTGTTTTGCTTGCAAATTTCAACTGCTTCTAGCCCGTTTTTAGCTCTTAAAATTTTATAATTTTTAAGCTTCATGATTTTTTCAAACAGTAAATAGTTTAAATTATCATCTTCAGCAATAAGAATTATTCCAGACCCTTCGTAATTGGTTTGATCATTTATCAATGGTTTTTTTGTTGGCTCTTTTATTTCTTCATCTATTTCCAACGGTATGGTAAACGAAAATATGGAGCCCTTACCAAGATTAGATTCTTCGAGGGTAATTTCGCCACCTAACATTTCAACATAAGCTTTTGAAATGGCGAGACCTAGTCCTAATCCTCCAACTTTAATCGAGTAATCACCTTCTACTCTTCTAAAGCGATCAAAAATGATTTTATGATAATTTTCATCGATTCCTAACCCAGAATCTTGAATTTTGAATTCAATTTTTTTGTCCTCATAATTTACATCGTATCCAAAACTAACAAATCCGGAGTCCGTAAACTTAATAGCATTCGTAATTAGATTTGTAATGATCTGTTTTAGTTTGACTTCATCGGTAAAAATGTTTTGGCTTAAACGATTCTTACTTTTAATAAACCTAAACTCGATACTTTTATCTTTAGGAATTGTTATTTGAATCGATTTGCATAAATCTTTCAAACACGACTCTAAATTTATACTGCTAACATTAGGTGTAATTTGATTGGCATCAATTTTAGACATTTCAATTAAATCATCTATAATCAAGACTAAATTTTCACCACTTTGATTAATTACATTCAAATAATTTAATCGTTCTTTTCTATCCAAGCTTTCCATTTTCAACAAATCAGCAAATCCAATTATCGCATTCATTGGAGTGCGAATTTCATGGGAAAGATTGGTTAAAAATGAGGTTTTTAATTTATCGCTTTCTTCGGCTTTATTCTTTGCGATTTTTAATTGTTTTTGTTGGCTCGCATTTTCTTCAAAAAGATTTCCAATATAACCAAACTCACCTGGAGTCACTTTTAATTTATTGATGGCTTTTTTACTTCCAGATTCTAACACTTTGGTAACCAAACCTAATGGACTAAAAATCCATTTTCTCAAATAAAACAAAAAAGAAACAAATGCGATAATAAATGCAACGATAACGATATTTAGTATTCGCTTTGTCGAATCGAAACTTACTGTAAAATGCCTTTTAAAAAGTAACTTTGCGACGGTTTCTTTATTCCAATCATTCAAGTTTGAAGTAACTAAAATTGAGTCTTTAGTAATGGGTTTTAAGTTGCTATCGTCACCTGTAATTCCTATTTTTGAACTACTAATCTTCTCCAAATTTTTAAAGTAACTATCGTCTAAAACCCTTGCCATAAAAAAATAACCCGCAGGCTTTGTTTTGATTTTTAATGGATCGCTTGAAGGATGTATTGTAGCTGCAAAAACTTCTACTACACCACTCTCAGGTAATTTTAAATAAAAATTCATTAATTTTTTTTCATGCAATACTTTAAAAAGTGCTTTAGGCACAAAATCTATTTCAGGTATTTTATCAGTAGCTGCATTTGTAATGTAATTCCCTTGTAAATCATAAACTCCAAGATAATCGACCTTATACATGGATATTGTACTGGTAATGGTTTCATTAAACCATTTCATATTTCTGACACTAATAAACTTTACAAGCTCGTCCCAATAGGTAACATCGATTATGGTTGAAATATGAGATTCGGAATTTAGAATTAATAACGATTTAACCTCATTGTTAAATTGTTCTAATGAAGAGTTGAAAACTTCCTTTTCTTGTTGAATAGTATAAAATCGTAAGGCAACAAATAGTAAAATAAAAGCAACGCTTGAAAGAATTATCAATAACAGAATTTTGGTATAGGTAGAAAAGTTATTGAATTTTTTCATAAATAGGAATCTATTTTAGAATTTTTGCTCCTATAAACTTACTAAAAAAATAGGACATTTAATAGGAATTTATTCAATTTTTGAAAGCATCATTACTATTAAATTTACAGTTACTATTTACTATGAAAATAGCAAAAGACCATTTTCTCTTAAAATAGTAATGGGTTTTGAATGCCAAAACAACTCAAAATCCTCATAACCAGTATTTTCAAAATTTAATTTCAATTCATTAAAAGTGTTTTTCTTTTCGTTATTAACGGATAGTAAGTCTAATACAGAAAGCAACCATTCCCCTTTGTCTTTTTCTAAAGCAATTGAATAAGAATGTGTTTTTTCATGAAAAATCATTTTTAGCATCTCCCAAGAGTTTCCTTTTTTGGATTTTGAGAAAACTTCAACCAAAGGCTTACCTCCTATCCAAATCACTTTGGCAGATGGTTTTATATTAAAATTAGGCTCTTTTTGAAGTGAATTGTATATAAAATCAGACGGGACTTTTGTTTTAGGAATTTTAAACTCAAACCAATCCTGCAATGGATAATCAAAACATAAACCGTGCATGAAATTAAACAACGATTTTTTTAATCCGAAGCTAAATTGATCATGGTCAATCCCAGTCTTGTCTTTAAACTGAATATCATTATTAGCAAAAGTAACTTCGTTCATTTGCGGAATGACACCAAACTCTTCGGGATTTATTCCCACAGGGCTATGAGCCGTCATCGCAAATTGATGCCAGAAACCCGATTGTAAAATACCCAGTTCGAACATTTGACGCACCATTTCTAAACTATCAACCGTTTCCTGAATGGTTTGCGTTGGATAACCATACATTAAGTAAGCATGAACCATGATGCCACTTTCGGTAAAATTTCGAGTTACTTGTGCCACTTGTTCGACAGTAACTCCTTTTTTAATGAGTTCTAGTAATCTGTCGGAAGCCACTTCTAATCCGCCAGAAACCGCGATACAACCTGATGCTTTGAGTAATATACATAAATCGCCAGTGAAACTTTTTTCAAAACGAATGTTGGTCCACCATGTAACTGTTAATTTCCGTCGAAGAATTTCTAAAGCTACTTCTCGCATTAAAGCAGGAGGTGCAGCTTCATCAACAAAGTGAAAACCGTTTTCACCAGTTTGCTCGATTAATTCCTCCATTCGATCCACTAAAAGTTTAGCAGCAACGGGTTCATAAATCTTTATATAATCTAACGAAATATCGCAAAACGTACATTTACCCCAGTAGCAACCGTGAGCCATAGTGAGTTTATTCCATCGACCATCGCTCCACAAACTGTGCATCGGATTGGCAATTTCTATGACCGAAATGTATTTATCTAACAACAAATCAGAATAATCGGGCGTTCCCACTTCGCTTTGTTTGTAATCTTGGCGTGTTGAATTGTTTTTATAAACTACTTGATTGTTTTCTAAAAGAAATGTTCTTTTGAAAGACATTTCAATCGACTCAGTATGACAAACTGAATGGTGTAATAATTCAACTGGAAGTTCACCATCATCGAGTGTAATAAAATCAAAGAATTCAAACACACGATTGTCTTTTAAATCCCGCAATTCAGTATTGGGAAAACCACCTCCCATTGACATTTTTATGTTTGGAAAATGCTTTTTTATAAATTGTGCACAACGAAAAGCACTATACAAATTGCCTGGAAAAGGAACTGAGATTAAAACCAGTTTAGGGTTTACTGCCTTTAATCTTTCTTCTAATATTTTTAAGGTGATTTTATCTATGTAAGTCGGTTCTTTTTGCAAGTGAGAATACAATTCGTCGAATGAATTGGCACTCCTTCCCAATCGCTCTGCATAACGGCTAAACCCGAAATTTTCATCGACATTTTCGATAATAAAATCAGATACATCTTCTAGATACAAAGTAGCCAAATGCTTGGCTTTGTCTTGCATTCCCATGCTTCCAAAAGCCCATTCCATGTCATCGAGCTGAGCAAAACGAGAAGCCTCAGGCAAGAAATTTCCGGAACAAATTTGTCTTGCTAATGTTGGTTTTTCTCCTTGAAGGAAATCAATAATGGAATCAATCGTTTTGATATACTCTTCTTGGAGTGAAAAAATTCGTTGTGAATTTTCGGAAAAATCGTTTTGGTTACTTTCTGTATGGTTGAAAATACTGGACAATCCCTCTTTTGAAAACAATTCTAAAATCACTTCAATGCCCAAATCCATCTGAAAAGCCGAAATGTTTTTGGTCTTTAAAAAACCTTTTAAATAGGCAGTGGCCGGATACGGTGTATTCAGTTGGGTAAAAGGTGGCGTGATAAGAAGAAGGTCTTTCAAGGGTGAAATTTTATGCAAAGGTAAAATTTATTTATGATGAAATATAAAGTAATGATTTGAACATATTGGTTTAATGCAAAAACACTATTTTTGCCAAAATTTAGTCAGTACTTATGCGTTTCATACATTCAATCTTTTTTCTTTTATTTTTTAGCTTTTCATTCGCACAAAAACAAAACCCATCAATTGGTTTTATTGAAAATAAAGGGCAAATAATAGATCAAAAAGGAAAACAAAATAAGGATGTATTATATTTATTAAATACAAATGGTTTAAATGTTCAAATTAAAAAGAATGGCTTTTCGTATGATATTTATGAAACAAAGAAAGTTCCTTTAACCCAAAAAGATAAGAGCTTTACTGATTTGAATACTCAATTCACTAAAGAAAAAACCACGCCTGATTATTCGTTTGAATACAGTTATCATCGTATTGACATTGACTTTGAAAATTCGAATTCGGCTGTAAAACTAATTGCGGAAGAAAAATCATCCGATTACGACAACTATTACAATGTTGCCCATGCGCCGGGAGGCATTACAGGTGTACATAAATACAAGAAAATTACGTATCAGAACATTTACAACCATATAGATGTGATTTTTTTTATTCCGAAAGACACTACCAAAGCTGTGGAATACAATTTTATTGTAAAACCGGGCGGAAAAGTGTCGGATATCCAATTGAAATTTAACGGAGTGAAAACCGAATTAGCGGATAATAAGATCCGAATGAATGTCCGTTTCGGACAAATGGAAGAAACGTTGCCTTTGAGTTGGATTGAGAACGGTAATTCCCGAAAAGAGATTTCAGTGGGTTACAGAAAAATCAAGAACGATGTCTATGGATTTGAGGGCGATGTGAATGCTTCGAATGGAACCATTGTGATTGATCCCGTACCTATTAGATTATGGGGAACTTTTTTTGGTGGAGAGAAAGAGGAATATGTGCTTTCGATGGAAAAAGACAGTCAAGACAATGTTTATATATGTGGTTCTACCACAAGTAAAGATTTTATTGCTACTTCAGGAGTTCACCAAGACTCTTTTGGTTCAATTGAATACTATTCGCCATATTTATATATAACCGATGGATTCGTAGCTAAATTCGACCAAAATGGTAATCGTCTTTGGGGTACTTTTTATGGAGGAAAACTTGATGATACAATTAAAGATATATCGATATCAAACAATGACATAATAGGTTTTTGTGGGAATACAAATAGTAATACAAACATTTCAACAATGGGATCTTTCAAGGATTTTAAATCTGGATCTTATGAAGAAATGTTTTTTGGAACCCTAAATTCAAACGGAACAAGAATCTGGGCTTCTTATTTTGGAGATGATTCGGGGAGAAGTTGGTTAAACAGTATAGCATTCGATACAAATAACAATATTTATATCGCAGGCACATCAAGTGCTACTAATTATATTGCAACGCCTGGCGCTCATAAAAGCACCCCTCCGGCTTCTGTATATGATTTTGACGGATTCATATCCAAGTTTACATTAACAGGTACTCAGATATGGGGGACTTACTATGGAGGAGATCATGAAGATTTTATTGATGATTTAATTACTGATACAAATGGTGATATTATAGCTGTTGGAAATACAAATAGTACAAATGGAATCGTATCACAGAATTCGTATCAGCAAATACTAAACAATACCAACTCAGAAGTATTTGGTGATGGATTTGCCGTCTGCATGTCAAGTGTCGGAATTAGAAATTGGGGAACCTATTTTGGAAGTGCAAGTAATGATCGGATTTTTAGGGTAAAAAAATTCAACAATGCATTATATTTTGTTGGGGAAACAGTTGGTGATGGTATGGGAACACCTAATGCTTTTGAAATTTCAAATCAGAATTTAAACATTATAAGTTTCATCTCAAAATTTGACTATCAAAATCAATCGATAATATGGTATAGTTACAGTTCTCATAAAATAACTGATTTGGATATTAACCAAAATGAAGAAATTTATATTGTTGGTGAAGCAAATTCATTAGGAAGTAACATTGCAACACCCAATGCGTTAACACCTTTCAATTCAGGATTTGTAAGTTATATACGTAAATTAAACAATAACTGTCAAATACTTTGGGGAACATATATGGGAACTACAGGATTTGTATTAACTCCTTTTGTAAAACTTTTAAACGACAATACATTTTACGTTTCAGGTACTTGTTGGGCAAATAACCTTGCTATAACCTATGGTTTAACAACTCTAGGCTCGTATCAAAGATTCTCGAAAGGTAATCATGAAGCATATATAAATAAGCTCAAAGATTGTGAATCTACATCGACCATTTCTTCCAACTCTCCAATCTGTATTGGAAAAGACCTTCGACTCAATGCATCCGGAGGAAACAATTATTCATGGACCGGCCCTAATAGTTTCACTTCCACTGACCAAAACCCGATTATTACAAATGCAAATGCGATCCATAGCGGAGAGTATTCTTGTACTATTACAGGAACTGGTGAATGTGACAACACTCTTAAAATAAATGTAATCGTTGGAGACAATACCTCTCCTGTGCCAAATATTGCAAATCTTCAAACAATTATTGGTGATTGTAACACCCTTGTTTCAACAATTCCAACAGCAACTGATAACTGTGCTGGCTTATTAAATGGTACAACTTCTGATCCTTTGACTTATACTATTCCTGGAAATTATACCATTCATTGGAATTATAATGATGGAAATGGAAATACCAGTACTCAAAATCAAAGTGTGGTTATATCTACAACTGATTTACCAACATCAAGTTCACCGCAAGATTTTTGTATCCAAGAAAATGCTGACTTAAATGACATTTTAATTACTGGGCAAAATTTACAATGGTATGATGCACAAACTGGTGGAAATCTACTATCAACAAATACCGTTTTA
>JASLID010000093.1 GCA_030153045.1 Flavobacterium sp. | reverse complement strand
GACTAGCGCCGATTCACGTGAGGAGATGCAAGAGAAAATTGAGGAAGTTTTATCAGTGTTGCCCGGCGTCAATGTCGAAGTAACTCAACCGATGCAAATGCGTTTTAATGAATTGATGACAGGAATACGACAGGATGTGGCAATAAAGATATTTGGTGATGATCTTGACGAATTAGCAAAACAAGCAAAAATAGTTGGTACTTTAATAGCACCCGTGCAAGGTGTTACAGAGCCCACCATTGAAAAAGCAACAGGTTTACCACAGATAGTTGTCGAATACAATCGTGACAAAATTGCACAATACGGTTTAACTATCTCAGACGTCAATATGATTTTAAATACTGCCTTTGCAGGAAATGTAGCAGGTGTTGTTTTTGAAAATGAAATGCGATTCGATATGATTGTCCGTCTTAAGCGTGACTTACGGGAAGATATACTCAATATCGAAAACCTTTACATTCCGTTGCCTTCGGGTGGTAAGATTCCGTTAAACCAGTTGGCAGATATTAAAATTGTAGATGCACCTGCACAAGTATCACGAGAAAACGGAAAGAGAAGAGTGTATGTTGGCTTCAATGTTCGCGGTCGAGATGTTGAAAGTCTCGTTGAGGAAATTCAAGCAAAACTAGATAAGAATCTTAAACTTCCGCCAGGTTATTACATTACTTATGGTGGACAGTTTCAAAACCTAAAAGAAGCGAATAGTCGTTTAGCAGTATCTTTGCCTATTGCATTAGGATTAATTTTAATTCTGCTATATTTCACTTTTCATTCATTAAAACAAACTTTACTTATTTTTACGGCTATTCCACTTTCGGCTATTGGAGGAATATTCGCCTTGTGGATACGAGATATGCCTTTTAGTATCTCAGCGGGTGTTGGTTTTATTGCCTTGTTCGGGGTTGCAGTTTTAAATGGGATTGTGCTTATTGGGGAATTTAATTCTCTTGAAAAAGAAGGGATTTCGGATATTTATGAACGAGTGCGGCTTGGTACCAAACACCGATTGCGGCCTGTAATCATGACGGCTTCAGTGGCTGCTCTTGGTTTTTTACCAATGGCATTCTCCACAGGTGCAGGTGCAGAAGTTCAAAAACCTTTGGCATCGGTTGTTATTGGAGGACTGATTTCTGCAACACTCCTTACATTGGTTGTATTGCCTGCGCTTTACATACTCTTTTCTGGTGCAAAACACAGAAAAATAGGAACTGCTCCTTTTGTGATTGCATTATTTCTTTTCACTTCTTTTTCATTTGCTCAAACATCTGATAAACCATTAACTGTGAATGAAGCAATTAAAATTGCAATTGAGAAAAACCCGCAAATGAAGTCAGCAACATTGCAAGTTGAACAACAAAAAGTATTGAAGAAGACCGCCTTTGATATTCCAAAAACCAGTTTCACATTATTGAACGGGCAATACAATAGTACCTACAAGGATAACAATTTTGGTGTTACTCAGGACTTTAGCTTTCCAACTGTATATGTAGGTCAAGGAAAAGTACAAAAACAAAATATTGTATTAAGTGAGAAAGTACAAACGCTCACAAAAAATGAGTTAATACGTGATGTTAAAATCGCATTTTATCAACTTGTTACAGGTAAGGAAAAATTGAAATTGTTGAATACACAAGATAGTATTTATCGAAAATTTTCTGATGTTGCACAGCTAAAATACAAAACCGGAGAAACATCAAATTTGGAAAAACTATCCGCAATGAACATTTATCAGGAAGTACAGTTGCAAAAAAGTCAAGCTAAGGCTGATATGATAATTTATCAACAGGAATTGCAAAAATTACTTGGAACCAATGATGAAATAGTGATTGCAGATAAGAAACTTCTGAGACAAACACTTTCGGTCAACACTGACACAACAGCAATTAAACAAAATCCAATGCTTGCATACTACAATCAAAAGATTTCGGTAGCGGCATCCCAGTTGAGTTTAGAAAAGAATAAATTTCTACCTGACCTCTCACTAGGCTATTTTAATCAGTCTCTTGATGGCGTTAGCGGTTTTCAAGGAGTTCAGTTTGGGGTTGGAATTCCAATATTCTTTTCTAGTCAGCGAGGACGTGTGCAATCAGCAAAAATTGAGGCTGAGATAGCAAAGAGTGATGCTCAGGGTTACCAAAATAGTCTCAATTCCTATTTTAGTCAGCAATTACAAGAGTACAGGAAATTAACGGATTTACTTAATTATTATGAATCTTCAGGGCTTGAACAAGCAAATCAGATTTTACGAATTACCCAATTCTCATATAAAAAAGGAGAAATTGGATATGTTGAGTATATCCAGAACCTTACTCAGGCTCTTTCTATAAAGTCACGTTATCTGGACACTTTAAATGAACACACTAAGGCGATAATCAATATCAACTTTTTAATTGGAGGAAATTAAAAAACATCTTACAGATATGAAACTTAAAAATAATACAATGAATATAAAAAATCTTCTAGCAATGCTTTGTGGTATATTAATCATAGGCTGCAACGAGAAAAAAGAAGAGCCCCAAATAGCCGAAATTCCAAATGAAGACGAATTAGTGACATTTGTAGAATTAACGAAAGAACAGTTTGAAGCTATTGACATTGAGTTTGGAAAAGTGGAGCAACAAAACCTTTCTACTACTATAAAGGCAAGTGGGCATTTGGAAGTACCACCACAAAATAAGGCGCAGGTTTCTTCTTACGTGGGTGCAATAGTAAAATCCATTTTGGTACTTGAGGGTAGTAAAGTGCAGAAAGGTCAGACGCTCGCAATTTTAGAGCATCCGGATTTCATTGAATTGCAGCAGGACTACATTGATGCTCGAAACAGTTTGTCTTTTTTGGAAAAAGAATATCAAAGGCAGAAAGAGCTTGCCGACAATGACGCAGGAACAGGGAAGGTGTTTCAAAGATCTGAATCTGAGTACAATGGTGCCAAATCGAGGGTAAGTTCCCTTGCAAGTCAATTAAGAGTTTATTCAGTTAATATGAATCAGTTAAATAGAGGGAAAATTACATCTTCAATAGTACTAAAAGCCCCCATAACAGGATATGTTGGTGAGATTAATGCTAATACAGGAGGATATGCAGAACCCAATACTACGCTTTTCGAGATTATCGACAACAGTCAGATTCATTGCGATTTGATGGTTTATGAAAAAGATATCTTTAAAGTTAAAGTTGGTCAAAAAATCCGATTTTCAATTACTAACGTTCCTGACTATCAAAATAAGGAAGGAGGAAAAACCATAGAGGGTGAAGTTTTTGGTATCAACAAATCATTTGAGGGAGCTTCAAAAGCAATCAGTGTACATGCCAAGATTAAAAATGAAGGTCATGAACTTATTCCCGGAATGTATGTAAATGCTTTAATTGATGTTGGAAACCGAAAAACAACAGTAGTTTCGAGTGGGGCTGTATTTACCACCGGTGGGAAACAATTTATTTTCATCAGAAATAAAATGACCAACTGTAAAGAGCATAAAGATTGTGCTGCTCACGAATTTTGTGCACCTTCTGAAAATTGCCCAGAGCATCCAAAATGTGAACAACACGAACACAGTCCACTTGATAAAGTTTGTACAAAACACCCCGATTGTGAAGCACATGAAAAGTGCAAGGCGGTAGATAAGTCAGACGCCTATTATTTCACAATGAAAGAGGTAAAAAAGGGAATCACAGATTTAGGCTATACAGAAGTGTCATTCATTGATGATGTTCCTGCTGATGCTACTGTGGTTACAAAAGGTGCATTTTTCCTACTGTCAAAAAGCAAAACAAGCGGGCAAATGGATGCCTGTGGAAATTAATTAATTTAAAATTATAAGTTATGACTAAACAATCTAAAATTTTCGCAGCGATATTCTTCGCAGGTTTTTTTGCAAAAGATGTGATAGACGATCTTTTATTTTTAATGATTGACAAATATCCCATTCCAATTTTCGGATTTGAAATAACAGCAACTTCCCACAAGGTAATGCTGGTTATATCAACAGCAATAGTAATCTTGTTACTTTATTATAATCACTCACTTAAAACCACAAAAAAATGAAAAAACTGATTTTTCCTATGCTGCTTTTAGGCAGTCTAATGTTTGTTTCTTGTAAAAACACGGATACAAAAATGTGCGAAGAACATGCTAAAAACTGCCCAAAAGCAGAAAATTGCCCTGAGCATCCTCAATGCGAAGCCCATGAAAAATGTGCAAAATCCGAAGATTGTAAAGAGCACCCTGCATGCGAGGCATTTGAACATAAAGGATAATATATTAATTAACCCGACATAGGAATGTCGGGTTAATTGTTTCAAATTGATATAAAAAAAGTATGGAACATAAGCATAAATACGATGCAACAGGCAAACAGCTATGTTGTACACTAGAAGATAAAATAAATCAGGAAAGCGGAAAACATTCTGATAATGATGGTCAGAATCCCAAGAATTCAGACAAAAATACAAATACTTTCAAAATGTTTATCCCGGCTATCATAAGCTTTGCATTATTGCTTGTCGGGATAGGTTTCGATAATTATTTTCCACAACAATGGTTTACAGGTTGGATTCGGATTGGGTGGTATATTTTAGCTTATATTCCTGTCGGTTTACCGGTTGTAAAAGAAGCCATAGAAAGTATGCGTAAAGGCGAAATATTTTCAGAGTTTCTATTAATGAGTATTGCAACTATTGGAGCATTTGCCATCGGTGAATACCCTGAAGGTGTTGCGGTAATGTTATTTTATGCTATTGGTGAAATATTTCAATCATTAGCCGTTACCAGAGCAAAAGCCAACATTAAATCCTTGCTTGACCAGCGACCTGATGAAGTAAATATTATAGAAGAAAATAAAGTCACCACAGTAAAAGCAGAACAAGTTAAAATTGGTTCCGTTATTCAGTTAAAACCCGGAGAAAAATTAGGTTTAGATGGTGAACTCCTTTCTGAAACAGCGTCGTTCAACACAGCTGCATTAACTGGAGAAAGCAAACCTGATACAAAGGCAAAAGGGGAAACCGTTTTAGCCGGAATGATTAACCTAAATACCGTTTCGCAAGTAAAAGTAACCACGGCATATACCGATAGTAAACTAAGTAAAATTTTAGAATTAGTACAAAATGCCACCGCACAAAAAGCACCTACAGAACTATTTATAAGGAAGTTTGCTAAAATTTACACACCAATTGTAGTGTTTTTAGCCGTTGCTATTTGTGTTTTGCCCCTGCTGTTTGTTGCTAATTATGTTTTCAGTGAATGGTTATACAGAGCTTTAGTATTCTTGGTTATTTCGTGTCCTTGTGCTTTAGTAATCAGTATTCCGTTAGGTTATTTTGGAGGAATCGGCGCTGCTTCTAAAAACGGAATCCTTTTCAAAGGAAGTAATTTTCTCGATGTTATGGCATCGGTTCAGAATGTGGTGATGGACAAAACAGGAACAATGACCGAAGGAGTTTTTAAAGTTCAGGAGGTGGTCATTAAACCAGAATTCGATAAAGAGGAAATTTTACGCATGGTTAATGCGCTTGAAGGGCAAAGCACCCATCCAGTGGCTACCGCCATTCATGAATTTGTTGGAGCAATTGATGCTTCGATAGTGCTACAAAATACCGAAGAGATATCAGGTCACGGATTAAAAGCCACTGTAAACGGCAAAGAATTATTGGTTGGTAATTTTAAACTGATGGATAAGTTTTCGATTACTTACGATATTGATTCTTCAAGTATTGTATACACTTTAATTGCCATTGCCTATGATTCTAAATTTGTAGGATACATCACAATTGCCGATAGTATTAAAGAAGATGCACAAATCACGATTGATAAACTCAAATCATTAGGGGTTAAAATAACAATGTTAAGTGGTGATAAAAGTACTGTAGTGAAGTTTGTTGCAGATAAATTAGGTATTGTAAATGCTTTTGGTGATTTACTTCCCGAAGATAAAGTAAACAAAGTAAAAGAAATAAAAGCTAAAAATGAATCAGTAGCTTTTGTTGGTGATGGTGTTAACGACGCTCCTGTAGTCGCTTTAAGTGATGTGGGAATAGCAATGGGGGGATTAGGGAGTGATGCTACCATAGAAACAGCTGATGTAGTTATCCAAGACGATAAACCAAGTAAAATTGCAATGGCAATAAACATAGGTAAGCAAACAAAGAAAATTGTGTGGCAAAATATAGGCTTAGCATTTACAGTAAAAGCTGTTGTTCTGATTCTTGGGGCAGGAGGTTTAGCCACTATGTGGGAAGCCGTTTTTGCAGATGTCGGAGTTGCTTTGTTGGCAATCCTTAATGCAGTTCGGATTCAGAGAATGAAATTTTAGTATTGGTTATAAAATTTAAGAAAAGGTGTTTGGTAAAAAAATCAAACACCTTTTAATTTTAAATAGAAAATTGTAATTTGTTGTACCTATGTTGTACTAGATTATTTTTATTTTAAAAAATATCAATAAAATAAGTGCTTAACAAGACTAATTAGCCTAAACCGCTGTTAGCAGTAGTTTTAACGTATGGTTCGCTTTGTTATGTTCTCATCATAATTTTCAATTAAAGCATCTACTTTTTCTTCATTCAATGTTCCATCACTATTAATCACTTTGTTTTTTATTAACCATTCTAAGTATGAAGACCAAGTTTTTTTTTGCTTAACTTCTAATCCCTTTTTTAAACCAATAAACTTAATTTGAGTGTAGTCGTCATCAAGGTATCCTTTAGTTTCATTATCATTTCTTTTAATAAAAAGAATTTCATCATTATTTTTTAAGTCATAAAAATGTATCTGATAAACTCCAAAATCTTCTCGTTCATATTTTAATATTTCTACTTCGTCTAATAAAACTTTTTCCTTTTTGAGTTTAACCTCTTGGGCACTAATCAAATTTGAGAAAGTGAGGAAAGCTAATAATGTTAATGTTTTTTTCATCTTTTTAAATATTTAAGTTGTATAAAATTACTGCTAACGTCCCGGCGCTTGGCGAAAGTAGCGGCAATTTACTAAAATTTTCTGCGTGAGGAAAGATTTTGGGAAACCGTTAGGTTTCCACCGGAAGAGTTAACCAGCTATTGCGCCAAACCGCTGTTAGGCGACGTAATAATGTTATTTGAATTTGATTGAGTTTATAATATCCTTTCTGAAATCATTGAATTTGTCAAATTCTTTTTCATTATTCATAAATTGAAATATGTAGATTAAATTTTTATAAGCAAATACATAGCTTTCAATTATTTTATTTTTGTCTTCTAAAGTTAATGAAATTTTGAATTTCGAAACTTTAGTGTTTTGGAGGCTTATTATTTCTTCGCTAATAAGTGTCCCTTTAGTAGATTTTAAATTTCCGTCTTTAACACCTTGAAAAAGTTTCAATAAACCCGTTTCATCTATTGTTGCTAATTTATCTTTAGCTTTATTATTACTTGAACAAGTGAACACTTCGTTTTCGAATATTCCTTTTGTGTATTTTCCATTCGGCAAATCTCCTTCTTCTGTTTCTTCAAGGACATTCAAAGATATGTTTTCGTCAAATTCATATTCAAATACTTTTTGTCCATAACTACTAAAGTTTACAAGTATTAAGATAGCGTAAATAAATTTTCTCATTTTTTTCTCATTTTTTTCTGATTATGTCGCCTAACGTCCCGCCGGCTTTGAGCAGGTGGGGACAAATTTAGCCAAAAGTTTACAAAGTAAGACGGAAGATTAAAGAAAACCAACTCTTCCAGATACACACTTAACCCCACTTGCTCAAAACCGCTGTTGTGTGCAGTTTTTTATTATTCATTCAATAATTTTTGAAACCTCCAATCAGCAACTTTTTTAATTCTCATAATTCTATCCGTTAATTCTTGATTATATGAACATCTAGATTCATTGAAACCAATCCATTCGGGATAAAATCTTTTAGCCATTTCAAAAATTTGTTTGTCAAAATTGTTAGAGCGCATAAATCCGACATCATTTTCCGAACCTACAATTAGTTTCATTCTATGATTAATCACATATCTGAATGCATTTACCAAATAATGATTTTTTAGTTCCCATAATCCTTCATCATCCCAAATAAATGCTCCAGACCCTCCTTCGTATTCCATTTTTGGGTTAATGATTTTAGATTTTGTTGGTAATTCTTCTTTACTAATTAAGAATGTTATCCAAATCCATATTTTAAGGATAAAACTTTTCATCATTTTGGCTAATTGCACACAACTTTAAAATATAAGAACCTCTTATTTCTCATTCAACTTTAAAATACCAAAAGCAATTAAATATTGAGCCACAAGGTAAGTGGACATGATTAATAAGTTAGCATTAGGCAGTGGAGTGTAAAATTTATCGATGGCCAAAAGACTATCAGAAGTTACAAAAGCCACAGCTCCATTCAGGATAAGTAAATTCATTGGTTTTCGCCATGAAAGTCCTCCTCTTACCGCCATAATTAGCATTAACGAAATGGTAAAAGCATAAACAGAAACTGGAATTTTTAAATCGCCAAGCGAAGGGAATAACACAAAAAGCATGGAGAACAAATACAAAGTAACTAGTAATGTGGCTAAGCTCAATACAATTTTGTTAGGGTTTTTAACACTGGGTTGTTTTATGAAAAGCACAATGAATAAGACGTGTGCAATTAGGAAAGAAACCAGTCCGAAAATAAAAAACAATTCGCCTTTATCAGCAAACATCAAAACGATATCTCCAATCCATGAAAATAGTAAAGCAAAAAGCAATCCTTTTTTTGTTGGAAAATCACTAGATTCATTTGTAGCTAAAAGTAAGCAGGGTAATAATATAGGCTTGAGGTACCAAGCAAAATCATCTTTACCAATTACAATCAAGAATAAATAGACAACACTAATGGCTACAAAATACGTTAGAAATTTCTTCATTTTACGAGTTTAAGATGGGTTGATTTTCAGTTTTAAATTCCATGGTTACAAAGTAAATACTCATGGCTAATGAAAATACCATATAGCCCATGATAATATAAGTACCAAAAGGAATAACTGAATCAATCCCAAACCAACCGTCATAAAATAACACAATAGCTACTGCAAATGCAAAACGAATGGTTTCCCAAACAAATGAAAACTTATTTTTATCCATTAACTCACTATAACTGTAAACCGTGACAAAAATAAAAGCGCCGTAAACGAAGATGTTAGGCAATCCTATTGTGGCAATATTGTCGAACAAATAAGTAATAATTAAAAGTGTAATTAGCATTTGAGCCAAAGACCAACCTATTAATGTCTTAGAATTTTCGGTTCCGTATTTGTTGAAATTAAAAACATTATCAATTTTATGCAACGGGTACTTTTCATCAAACCCTTCAGGACGCCAACCGGTGGGCATGAACCATATTCTGAATTTGTCTTTCCAGTTTTCGGCATGCCAGGCATCACGAATTAAAACCCCTAAGTGCTGAAAGTTTATTTTTATTGGATTCCAGGTTTCCGCTGGACGCGTAATACCAAAAACGGCAGGAACTTCGGGTAATTCTTCTTGAAAAGTACCAAACCATTTGTCCCAAAGAATAAAAATTTGAGAATGATTTCTATCCATGTATTCAGGATTAATAGCATGATGTACTCTGTGATGAGAAGGGGTAACCAATATTTTTTCTAAAAAGCCCATTTTGCCAATGTATCTTGTATGATACCAAAATTGTAAAAAGAACTGAATAGGTAATGTGATGGCAATTACTTTTCCCGGAACTCCTAAAAGAGCCGCAGGGATTAACAAAAAGGTAAATAAATTAACAAAGCTTGACACCGATTGACGTAAGGCACAAGACAAGTTGAACTCTTCACTACTGTGGTGAATGGCGTGTTTGTTCCAAAAGAAATTAATTTGATGGGACCATCTGTGGGTCCAGTAGCCTTGAAAGTCAATCACTACAAATGCAATAACATAAGCTAAAACCGATTCTTCAATAGTGAAAATCGAAATTTTAGTTAATAACCATTCGTATGTTAAAATGGAAATGCTTAATCCTAATACATCTTTTACAGCGTTTGTTACACCAGAACTGATGCTTGAAACACTATCCATCACAGGTGCATAATCGACACCTTTGTAGTAGCCATATACTTTTTCAATAATGATTAAAAGCAAAAACATAGGCATGGCTATGATGAGTATTTTTCCGTAAACTTCCATTGTAGTTTAAATTTTTAGATGATTAGAATAATCATATTATTTTAAACAAATATATTTAAAATGTCTAAAATTTCGATTTTCTGATGAACTAAATTATTTCAGCGCTTAAACCCGCTTCTAATAAAGAGGTGCATTGTGGTTTTAATTCATCAAAAGAACCTGTTTTTACAGTACATTGCCCTTTATAATGAACCAAAAGAGCACATTGTTCAGCTTGCAATTCATCATGATTGCAAACTCTAATCAAGGTGTCAATTACATGGTCGAAGGTATTTACATCGTCATTGTATAAAACAATTTCGTTGTTAATTCCAATTGCTTCAAGAACTGAAGTTTCAACTTGTGTTTTTTCTATAGTTGCCATCTTTTTTGAATTTTGCTAATAGCTTAAAGCTATTACTAATTTACATATTTTAATGATACCCAGTTGTTTCGCTGTAATTTTTTAACAAAAGTCAGCCCTTTTTCGGTACAAGAAGCATCTATAAATGGAATGTCTTCCTCATAAAAACCGCTAAATAGAATAGTTCCTTTATCATTTAAACAATCCACATAAGCTTGCATATCATTTAATAAGATGTTTCTGTTAATATTGGCAATGATTAAATCGTATTTTTTGTCTTTCAATAATGCAGCGTCGCCTTCGTAAACGGTAATGTGTTTGCAATTGTTGCGTTCTGCATTTTCAATCGAATTTAAGTAGCACCAATTGTCAATATCAATTGCATCAATAGGTTGAGCGCCTTTCATTTCGGCAAGAATCGCTAAAATCGCCGTTCCGCAACCCATGTCTAAAGTTTTCATTCCGGTTACGTCATTTTCCAACAAATGCTGAATCATCATGTGTGTGGTTTCGTGATGACCAGTTCCAAAACTCATTTTCGGTTCAATTACGATGTCGTATTTGGCATCTGTTTTTGGGTGAAAAGGAGCGCGAACATGACAAGTTCCATCCACATCAATAGGATCGAAGTTTTTTTCCCATTCTTCGTTCCAGTTTACCTGATCTATTTCTTCAATCGTATACGAGATTTTAAAATCTGGATTTTCTAAAATATAAATGTCTTCTAAGATATTTTCAGTCCATTCTTCTTTTTGAATAAAAGCCGAGAATCCATTTTCAGTTTCAATAAAACTTTCAAAAGGTTTTTCGCCTAATTCAGCAATTAATATTTCCGAACCTAGTTCTTTTGGTTCGACCGAAAAATGATATCCTAAATAGATGTTTGACATGTTTTTTATATTTCTGCAAAGGTAAGAATCGCTTTTGAAATTTTGTTTTTATTCTAAAAGAAGTTGCACAAAAACCGAATCTAACCATCTTTCAAATTTGTAACCGGTTTGTTTAATATGTCCCACTTTTTTAAAACCTAATTTTTCATGAAAAACGATACTTCCCATATTTTCAGAATCGATAACGCCAATCATCGTGTGCAGTTTTTGAATTTTAGCCAATTCGATTAATTCCTTCAAGAGCAATGAACCAATCCCATTTCCGTGAAAATCTTTATGAACATAAACAGAATGTTCTATCGTAAATCGATATCCAATTTTAAACCGGAATGTGCCGTAAGTGCCAAAACCTACTACTTTATTCTCTTTTTCAGCAATAAGGAAAGGGAAGCTTTTATCTTGTTTCTCTTTTAAAATGATAATTTGTTGTTCCAGAGTTCTAATGTCATAATCCCATATGGCAGTGGTATTCAGGATTTCATAATTGACAATTTCAAGAACTGAAGACATATCTTCTATGGTGGCGTGCCGAATTGTTATTGACATAGGTTTTTATTGATTTAAATTTATTTTATTTAAATTTTAAGATGTAAATTTATGGTTATGAAATTACTTAACCTGACTAAAATACTAATAATTCTATACTTTGTAAATCTTTTTTTATACAGTATTTCGTCTTTTATTGGTATTGAGGAATTTGAAAAGGTTTTCTGGTTTATAAGAATACCTATTTTATTTTTCTTGTACTTTTTTTCTTCAAAGAAAAGGCAGTTACTTTATTTTATTGCATTATTGTTGTATCAACTAGCATCTGTTAGCTTTTATATTAGTACTCCGTCTGCCTTTATTTATGGTACTTTCTATTCGGTTCTTTTTAAATTTTCCTTGGTTTTATTGGTTCTTGATTTAGTGACTAAAAAAAATAGACTTGCGGTAGGTATTGCCCTTATTCCTTTTTTTATCTTCTATTTATATATCATCGAAATTGTGGTTGATTCATTGGGAGAAGTTTATTATGTATGGATAATAAATGCTTTTTTGACATCCTTTATAGGAGGTGTTGCAATTATTAATTACGTAAACAATTCGGATCAAAAAAGCTATTGGTTGCTCATTAGTGCTATTCTATTTGTGATACAAATAGGTGCTTTTTTTATTAATAAATTTTATATCAAAAACGAAGCAATTTATCAGATGGTAATTTTAGCGTATGCGATTTCACATTTCACATTTTATAAATTTTTGATTTTAAAAGAGGAAGAAAAATCCATTAATTAGTTTCCTATTTGTAAATTTACGCATCGAAATTTTTAAAATGACATACCCAAAAATACCTTTAGCCCAAAGCATACTCGAAATTTGTCAAGCTAAAGGACTCCAACACATTGTAATTTCACCTGGTTCACGAAACGCACCACTTACTATTGGTTTTACCAATAATCCTGTTTTTACATGTTATAGCATTGCCGATGAGCGTTGTGCTGCTTTTTTTG
>JASLID010000147.1 GCA_030153045.1 Flavobacterium sp. | reverse complement strand
CAAACTCTTTTGACAAAGATGTTTTATCTATAGAATTGGTTTTTATTATTGAAAAAGACGGTTCTATGACTGATATTAGAATGGTTGGAAAAGGCGATAAAGCTTTAGAAAAAGAAGCCATTAGAGTATTGAAAGCCATGAACAAAAAATGGACACCAGGTAAAGTAAATGGAGAAGTTGTTCGAAGCGAAAAAAGACTTCCTATTCAAATTAACCTTGTTGATATTGAAGAATAATATTACAACTTAATCTTAATTTTCGAAATCGCCAGAAATAAAGTGTTTGTGCAAGCAAACTTCAGAAATAAAAAGGCGATACATTTGTTACAAATAGAAAATAAAATCTAAACAAATGAATCCACAAAATACATTTTATTTTGTGGATTTTTTATGAAATCACACTAACAAAATTTTGCTTCAGCCAAAAACAATTAAAATAAAAGTGATTGATATGTTACCATAGAAAAATTAAATCTAAACATATGAAATCGTTTTAATGTGTTTTGTATCTTTGCAACAGATTTTAGAATAAAATTATGGCTACAGAAAGCGTATTTCCACCTACTCCAAAACCAAAATGGTTGCGTGTAAAATTACCCGTTGGACAAAAATATACCGAACTTAGAGGTTTGGTAGATAAATACAAATTAAATACCATTTGTGCTTCTGGTAGTTGTCCGAATATGGGCGAATGTTGGGGAGAAGGAACTGCAACCTTTATGATTTTAGGAAATATCTGTACGCGTTCTTGCGGATTTTGTGGTGTAAAAACGGGTCGTCCTGAAAATGTAGATTGGGAAGAACCAGAAAAAGTAGCCCGTTCAATCAAAATCATGAACATCAAACACGCAGTAATTACTAGCGTTGACAGAGATGATTTAAAAGATATGGGAACAATTATTTGGGCAGAAACGGTGAAAGCTATCCGTAGAATGAACCCAAAAACAACTTTAGAAACTTTAATTCCTGATTTTCAAGGAAGCGAAAAACACTTAGATAAAATTATCGAAGTAGCTCCAGAAGTTGTTTCTCATAATATTGAAACTGTACGAAGATTAACTCGTGAAGTAAGAATTCAAGCAAAATACGATAAAAGTTTAGCTGTTTTAAAATACTTAAAAGAACAAGGATTAAACCGAACAAAATCGGGAATTATGTTAGGTTTAGGTGAAACGGAAGAAGAAGTAATTCAGACTTTACACGATTTAAAAGATGCAAAAGTTGATGTTGTCACGATTGGTCAATATTTACAACCAAGTAAAAAACATTTACCCGTTAAAGAATTCATTACTCCAGAGCAATTTGAAAAATACGAAAAAATTGGTAAAGAATTAGGTTTCATTCACGTGGAAAGTGGTCCGTTAGTACGTTCTTCTTATCATGCAGAAAAACACATTCACTAAGTTTTAATCTTGTCAAATAAAATAAAAATTTGAAAATACGTGTCGCTATTAATGGTTTTGGAAGAATTGGAAGAAATTTATTCCGATTATTACTCAATCATCCAAACATAGAAGTTGTTGCTATAAATGATATTGCGGATATAAAAACCATGAGTCATTTATTAAAATACGACAGCATTCATGGTGTTTTACAGCGTTCTATTTCAGTTGAAGATGAAACTTTAATCATTGACGATTTAAGATTTCAATTTCTTCACGAAAGTGACATTTCAAAATTACCTTGGAAAGCTTTAAATATAGATTTCGTAATTGAAGCGACGGGAAAATTCAAAACTACAGAAACAGCACAATTACACATTTCGGCTGGAGCCAAAAAAGTCATTTTATCAGCTCCACCAGAAGATGACAAAATAAAAACTGTTGTTTTAGGTGTTAACGAACATATTTTGGATGGTTCGGAAACCATTATTTCCAACGCAAGTTGTACTACAAATAATGCGGCACCAATGCTGAAAATAATTCAAGAATTATGTGGTATTGAGCAAGCATACATTACAACAGTTCACTCCTACACTACCGATCAAAGTTTACACGATCAACCACATAAAGATTTAAGACGTGCTCGCGGCGCTTCACAATCGATAATTCCAACCACAACTGGAGCAGCGAAAGCTATCACTAAAATTTTCCCAGAATTAGATGGAAAAATTGGTGGTTGTGGAATTCGTGTTCCTGTTCCGGATGGTTCTTTAACAGATATCACGTTCAATGTCAACCGAAAAGTTTCTATTGAAGAAATTAATTTGGCTTTTAAAAATGCTTCGGAAAATGAATTAAAAAACATTTTAGCTTACACAGAAGATCCAATAGTTTCAGTAGATATTATCGGAAATACTAATTCTTGTGTTTTTGATGCGCAACTAACTTCCGTGATAGATAAAATGGTAAAAATTGTTGGTTGGTATGATAATGAAATCGGCTATTCGTCTCGTCTTGTTGACCTAATACTTTTTTTATCAAAAAAAAATCATTAATTTTAGCCGAAATAATTCCAAGTTTTGAATACAAATAATGAAAAAACTCTTATTCTTACTTATTTTTCTCTCCCAATTTACCTTTTCTCAAAGTAAGAAAAACAAACTTGACAGCATTAATTATTTTTTAGAATTAGCCAATTATTCTTTCGAAGAAAAATACAATTCCAAAGACGCTATAAAATACGTTCAAAAAGCGATAATTTATTCAAAAGCCAATAAGAACAACGAAAAATTATACGATTGCTATTATTTTTTAGGTAGTTTATATTTGGAAAACAATAATTATAACGACGCCATAATTAACTTTATTAAGTGTTCTAATTATTACGAAATAAACAAAATATCCTCTTCAAAAGTTGCGAAAACAAACTACGCTTTAGGAACTTTATATTTAGAAAAAAGGAATTTTACGATTGCTAAAATGTATTTCGATAAATCGTATGCCATTTACAACAAAATAAACTCAAGCGATGCGTTTCCTTTATTAGAACTTCAAAAAGGTTTGAC
>JASLID010000162.1 GCA_030153045.1 Flavobacterium sp. | reverse complement strand
GGCCACCTACCGGAACAACACGGGGGTTCGCATCACCGGGGCGAGCCTCGCGGGGCTGCAGGACGACCTGCGGCTGCTGGCGTCGCTGGAGGTGCTCGTCGGGGTGCCCGACGAGAACGCCGACCGCGAAGAGGAAGAGGGCCGTTCAAGCGAACCCAACAATGCGCAGCTGGCGTACATCCATGACCAGGGGATGCCTGAGCAGAACATCCCCCAGCGCGAGTTCATGCTCCCCGGCATCGCGTCGGTGCAGGACAAGCTAGAGGAGAAGCTGTCGCAGACCATGCGCGCGGTGCTCCGCGGCGGCGGCGCCGAGAAGATAGAGCAGGGCTTCACGCAGGTCGGCATCATCGCCGCAGTGGCCATCCAGTCGTTCATAAACGACGGGGTGCCCCCGCCCCTCGCCGAGGCCACCCTCCGGGGCCGACTGCGCAACAAGCGCAAGAACGGCGGCGGCGCGCGCAAGGGCGCCGCGCAGGAGCTGGACAGGCGGTGGGACGGCCAGGCCCCGAGCATGGAGTACGCGAAGCCCCTCGTCGACTCCGCGCAGATGCGCAATTCGATCACCTACGCGATCCGCTCGCGGACCAAGAGGAAGAGGTAAGGCCATGCCCCAGCTGGATGTATCGTGGGTCGTCGGAGACCCGATGCTTGCTGACACTTTCGACGTCAGGCGCCGCGAGGACGTGCTCGTCAAGGGGCGCACCACGCCGACCGTCGTGGAGACCTTCATCGGTGTTGTCGGTGTCGTCACCCAGCAGGATGCCGGGATGATGATGCGCCGGGAGGAAGGCCAGGTCATTCCCCGGCGCATTTTCGTCGCGTCGCGCTTCGCATTCCGGGGCGTGTCGAAGGACGGCCCGCCCCTGCCCCAGGGCTTCCAGCCAGACTTGATCGACTGGAACGGCACCACCTACGTCGTCACCGAGGTCATGTCCTACCAGCGCTTCGGCGGCGGCCTCTCCGAAGTCGTCGCAGAGTCTATGACGGCCATCGACGTGCCGCAGTAACAGGAGGGCCCAGAACGTGCCATTCGTCCGACCCGCGGCCCTGCCTTCACCCGAGGAGGGGAACGACCTGGAGGACCTGTTTGCAGCCACCCTGGTAGGCGTGACAGGCCTCGACGAGAACCTGGTGCGCCCGTCGTGGCAGCCGGAGCCTCCGAACATGCCGGACTTCGACGTGGACTGGTGCGCCTTCCGGGTCACCGTGTTCCCCGCCGACCGCTTCGTCTTCCTGCGGCAGGTCGACGACGAGAACGTCGAGCTGCAGTGCAGCGAGGAGCTGGCAGTGCTCGTGTCGTTCTACGGCCCTGGCTGCCAGCGCGCTGCCGGCGAGTGGCGCGACGGCCTGGCCATCGACCTCAACCGCGCCGAACTCGGCGCATCCAACATCAAGCTGGTGGAGACCGGCGACCAGCGCCAGGTGCCCGCCTTGCTGAAGCAGGTGTGGACCAAGAGGGTGGACGTGCCCAGCCGCTGGCGGCGCTGGGTCGTGCGACGCTACCAGGTCAACTCCATCGAATCGCTCGGTGCGGGGCTCGACAACGAGCTCTACATCACCCCCATCACAGTCAGCCCACCCCCGTAAAGGACCAAAAATGATCCCCTCCCTTTCCGTATCTCGCGTCGTCGCGGTTAGCGTGACCCTCACGCCGGCGGGTGCGCAGGCGCAGAGCCTCAGCAATATGCTCGTCATGGGCACGTCTGGCGTCATCGACCCGGTCGAGCGCTACCGCATCTACACCGGCCTCTCCGACGTCGCGGCCGACTTCGGCCTCGTCGCGCAGGAGTACCTCGCCGCGGCCAAGTGGTTCGCGCAGTCGCCGCAGCCCACGGCTCTCTATATCGGCCGCTGGGTGAACGCCGCGAGCAAGGGCGGCCTGCGAGGCGCGACACTCTCGGCGGCGGGCCAGCAGATGGCGGCATGGAATGCCGTCACCACCGGCGCCTTCAAGGTGGCGAAGAACGGCGGCGCCCTTACAGACGTGACTGGCCTGAACTTCGGCGCGGCAGCCAACCTCTCCGCGGTCGCGGCGATCATCCAGGCGGCGCCCGGCATGTCCGGCACCACGGTCGTCTGGAACTCGTTCTATCAGCGCTTCGAGTTCGAGTCGACCACGACCGGCGCCACCTCCGCCATTTCGTTCCTGGCTGCCCCGGCGACGGGTACGGATATCAGCGCGATGCTGGGAGGTACATCGGGTGGCGGCGGTTACCTCTACGTCGGGCAAGCCGCAGAGTCGGCGGTCTCGGCAGTGCAGCTCATGGACAACGCGATCGGCCAGAAGTGGTACGGCGTGAACGTCCCGAGCGCGGTCACCGCAGACCACCTCGCCATTGCCTCCTTCATCGAGGGCACCGACACGAAGCACACCTACTGGCTGACCACCCAGGACGCCGGCGTCCTGAACTCGGCAGGCACCACCGATGTCGCGTACCAGCTCAAGCAACTGGGCTACAAGCGCACCTTCACGCAGTACTCGTCGTCCGACCCGAACGCCGTGATGTCCGCCGCGGCCCGCCTGCTCACGACCGACTTTCGCGGGAACTCGACGGTCATTACCCTCAAGTTCAAGCAGGAGCCGGGCGTGGTCGCAGAGGCGCTCAACAATTCCCAGGCGGTGGCCGCGGAGGCGAAGAACGCGAACCTGTTCGTGAACTACAACAACGACACGGCGATCATCGAGCAGGGCGTGATGGCGAACGGCACTTTCGCCGACATCGTGACCGGCACCGACTGGCTCGCAGTCACGATCCAGCAGACCCTCTACAACCTGCTCTATACGAGCCCGACGAAGATCCCGCAGACCGACCAGGGCATGGGCATCCTGAAGACCGGGTGCGCGCAGGTCTGCAACCAGGGTGTGGTGAACGGCCTGCTCGCGCCGGGGGTCTGGAACGCCAACGGCTTCGGCCTGCTCAAGCAGGGCGACTACCTGGAGCAGGGCTACTACATCTATTCGGCCAGCGTGGACACGCAGAACCCGGCGGACCGCACGGCCCGCATGGCGATGCCCATCCAGATCGCGGCCAAGCTCGCCGGCGCGATCCACTCGGTGAACGTCGCGATCACCGTCAACCAGTAAACCCAGGAGCGACGCAACCATGAGCACGACCTACAGCTTCCTCGACGTCTCCGCGACGATCATCGGCCCGGGGGGCGCGATCCCCCTGGGCAACGGCGCGGGCGCCGCGGAAGAGGGCATCACCATCACTCCCATCGGCCCGAAGAACACCATGCAGGTGGGCTCCGACGGCTACGGGCAGCATTCGCTGCTCGCGGACAAGTCCAGCAAGGTCACGGTGCGCCTGCTGAAGACGTCCCCGACCAACCAGCTGCTGTCAGCGATGTACGCCTTCCAGACGGCATCCGGGGCGACGCACGGGCAAAACACGATCGTCATCAGCGACCGCAGCCGCGGCGACGTCATCACCTGCCAGCAAGTCGCCTTCGCCAAGGCCCCGGACCTGGCCTACGCCAAGGAGGCAGGGTCGCAAGACTGGGAGTTTGACTGCGTCCGCACCGAGCGCACCTTGGGGTCTTGAGCCCCGGCAACCGACAGGAGACTTAAAAAATGGAAGAGATCGAAATCGACGGCATCCGCTACCGCGTCGGCAAGCTCGACGCGCTGCGGCAACTTCACGTCAGCCGGCGCGTGGCGCCGGTGTTGGCGTCCATGGGCATCAGCCTCGCCGCGTTGCGCGAAGGGGCAACCATCCGGCCCGAGGACATGGTGACCAGCCTCGGCCCTGTGGCCGAGGTCGTGTCCAACATGTCGGACGAGTCGGTGGAGTACATCCTCTCTACCTGCCTGAGCGTCGTGCGCCGGGCGCAAGCGGGTCCCGGCCTGGACCAGGTGCTGTGGGCGCCCGTCGCCCGCGGCGCGCAGCCCATGTTCGATGACATCGACATGCCGGCGATGCTGCGCCTCGTCGTGGCCGTGCTGCAGCAGAGCCTGGCAAATTTCTTGCGGGGGCCCGCCGAGCCAGCGACATCGGCGAGCTCCTGACCCTCAGCAGGTCGCAGGGGGTCAGCTTCGAGGAGGTGCAGATGGCCGAGGGAGAGGACTTCCTCTTCCGGCCGGTGCTCCGCGGGATGATCCGGGCAGAGAGCCTGCTCGACGGCAGCGTGGACCTCGCGTTTGTGGCGCTCTGCAATGAGGCCATCAGCGTCGAGCAGGAGAACGACCTGAGGGCGCGCGCTGCCGTGAAGGCGGCGCATCAAAGGAGGTAAGCGTGGCAGCAGACAGCACAGTCCTCCGGGAGTACCTCGTCGCCTTGGGCTTCCAGGTCAACCAGACCGAGGCCAAGAAGTTCGACGACGGCCTCGCGCGGTGGGACAAGCGGGCCAACCAGCTGGCCCTGGGCCTCGTGTCCGTGGGCGTCGCGGCAACCACCATGGTGGCCCGGTTCGCTTACTCGATGGAGAAGCTGTACTTCGCGTCGAAGCGCACCGACTCCGCGGTGAGTTCGATCCAGGCGCTGGAGTTCGGCGCGTCGAAGATCGGCGTCAGCGGCGACAAGATCCGCGGGTCGCTGGAGGCGATGGCCCGCAACATCCGCAGCAACCCCGGATTGACCGGGCTGCTGAACTCCCTCGGCGTGAAGGTCGAGGGGCGCGACAAGTCCGACGTGCTGATGGACCTTGTGTCCCAGCTGAAGAAGATGCCCAGCTACGTGGCCGAGCGCTACGCCAATCTCTTCGGCATCGACCCGGATACCCTCTTCATGTTGAAGGAGGGTCTCGACGAGATGAAGGCCGCGGCAGCGCTGCGCAAGCAGTGGTCGGCAGATGCCGGCATCGATGCGGAAGAAGCGGCGCGCGCATCGCACGAACTCGCGAACCAATGGCGCGATGTGAGCGAGCGCGCCGGCATCTTCAAGGACGCGCTCATCCTCTCCATCCTGCCGGCCCTCATCGAGATGGGGAACGTCACGCAAGAGGTGCTGAAGGACTGGACGCAGATCGTCAAGCAGGGCGACATCTGGTCTCGCTACCTGGAAGGCATGGGCGTGAAGGACACCGGTGGCGGCGTCAAGCTGTCGAAGGAATCGCTGGAGCGCACTGGCCAGCAGGATGACCCGGATGCCGGGAAGTCATGGCTGACGAAGAAGTACGAAGGCTTCATGCGGGCCTACGGCGCGAAGAAGTACCAGCGTGCCCCGTCGTCCGGTAAGGCGGACGAAGCCAGCGTGGACGCGGCGCAGGATGACAGCGCCTTCAAGAAGGGGGGCACCGGGATTCCCAGGAGCCCCGCCTACGTGCCGAACGGGCGCGGGGGGTACGTCTACCAGCCCCAGCTTCAGGGGCCGTCTGCCACCAAAGAGCAGCGGCAGCCCGGCAGCAACCAGGAGCAACCAGGAGCAACCAGGAGCCCCGCCTACGTGCCGAACGGGCGCGGGGGGTACGTCTATCAGCCCCAGGCCTCCGGCGGCGCCCAGGGCCCGCGGCAGGACGGCGGAACCGAGGAGCAGCGGGCCCTCATGCGGCGGCTGGAGGAGCGGTACGCGCTGGCGCCCGGAACCCTCGACCGGATCTGGAAGACCGAGTCAGACCGCGGGAAGGCCATGACGTCGCCAGTGGGGGCGAAGGGGCACTTCGGGATCATGGACGCGACAGCGAAAGACCTGGACCTGGACCGCGACGGCGGGCGCTCCGACCGCGACGACTTCGCGAAGTCGGCAGCCGCAGCGGCGCGCTACTACGCGCAGCTCCTGAAGCGCTACCAGGGCGACGAGCGGAAGGCGGCCGCGGCTTACAACTGGGGCATGGGCAACGTGGACAGGAAGGGCCTGGGCGCTGCGCCGAAGGAGACGCGCAAGTATATGGACAAGGTCGCCGCGCCGGCAGCCCAGGGCGCGCAGATCGAGCAGACGAACAACGTGAACATCACGGGCGTCAGCGATCCGCAGAAGGCCGCGGCCCTGACGCGCGAGCAGATCGACCAGGCGAACGCCGAGACCATCCGAAACCTGAATTCTTCGAGGGTAAACTGACATGGGACAGCTCACCGGCATCATCACGGCGGGCGCGCAGCTCGGCCTGGAGTCGATCCTGGTGCGCCCGCAGCGCAACATCGGGCCCTTCGAGGCTCAGGTCTGGCTGGAAGAGTCGCACGTCGACGAGCTGGAGATCACGGACTCGCCCCTGGAGTACGGGGCCGTCGTGACCGACCACGCCTTCCTGCGCCCCTCGGAAGTCACTATCACCTGCGGGTGGTCCAACTCGCCGCGGGCGGCAGGCGGCGCTGGCGGCATCGGCGGGCTCGCCGGCGGCATCGTGCAGGGTCTCCTGACGACCGTCTCCGGGCTCGCCTCGCTGCTGAACGGCGCGGATGAGTCCGGCGTGCGTGCCGTCTACGAGAACATGCTGATCCTGCAGGCATCGCGCATTCCCTTCGACATCGTCACGGGCAAGCGGGCCTACGACAACATGCTGGTAAAGAGCCTGCGCGAGACGACGAACCGGGAGACCGAGAACTCGCTCGTGCTGACGATCGTCTGCCGACAGATCCTCATCGCCCGCACGCAGGTGGTGTCGGTCGGCGCGCCGGCGAGCGCGCAGAAAGACCCGGGCGTCACGCAGCCCACCGAGGACAAGGGCACGAAGCAGCTGCAGCCGGCACCCTCCTACAACGCCAGCGCCGGGCGCGGCGCCATCAACCCGGGACTCCCGCAATGACGACCGTCTACGAGGTGCCCCTTTCGCCGGAGCCGCAGACCTTCAAGGTGCAGCTTGCGGGCGAGGACTACCAGATTCGGCTGGCGTGGAACCCGATGATGCTCTGCTGGGTCATCGACCTGTCTGCCGTCGGCGGTGACGCCCTGATCCAGGGCATGCCCCTGGTCACCGGGCTGGACCTGCTCGCGCAATACAAGTTCCTGCAGATCGGCGGCTCGCTGGTGGTGCAGACCGACTTCGACCCTGACGCGGTCCCGGACTTGGATTCCCTGGGCACGTCGGGCCACCTCTATTTCGTAATGGAGCCCTGACATGGCGGAAAACGACCTCTACCTGCGGCGGGCATCCTTGTTGCTCGTCGCCGGGGACAAGGCCCTGGACCTGAGTGAGATGCGCTTCAAGTTCAAGACCGTTCAGCA
>JASLID010000039.1 GCA_030153045.1 Flavobacterium sp. | reverse complement strand
ACAGGAGAAGCTCGTCCATTAAGAGGAACTTCAAGAAGAGAAGTTGGTCACGGAAACTTGGCACAAAGAGCCTTAAAAAATATGATTCCTGCTGAGAATCCTTATACTATCAGAATTGTTTCTGAAGTATTGGAATCTAACGGTTCGTCTTCAATGGCAACTGTTTGTGCTGGTACATTAGCATTAATGGATGCTGGAGTTCAAATGATTCGTCCAGTTTCTGGAATTGCAATGGGATTGATTACTGATGGTGATCGTTTCGCAGTTTTATCTGATATCTTAGGTGATGAAGATCATTTAGGAGATATGGATTTCAAGGTAACTGGAACTTCAGAAGGAATCACAGCATGTCAGATGGACATCAAAATTGACGGATTGAAATATGAAATCATGGAGCAAGCGTTAGCTCAGGCTCGTGATGGACGTTTACATATCTTAGGAAAATTAACTGAAACATTGGCTCAACCAAGAAATGATGTTAAAGTTCATGCTCCAAAAATCATTATGAGAACCATTCCTGGTGCCTTTATTGGTGCGTTGATTGGACCTGGTGGAAAAGTGATTCAGGAATTACAAAAAGCTACTGGAACTACTATCGTTATTAACGAAGTAGATGAGCAGGGTGTTGTTGAAATCCTTGGAACTGATCCGGACGGAATTGCAGCGGTATTAGCTAAAATTGATTCTATCATTTTCAAACCTGTAATGGGTGAAGCTTATGAAGTGAAAGTAATTAAAATGCTTGATTTCGGAGCAGTAGTAGAATATACTGCAGCACCTGGAAATGAAGTATTACTTCACGTATCTGAGTTGGCATGGGAACGTACTGAAAACGTAGCTGATGTAGTAAATATGGGAGATGTTTTCCAAGTGAAATACCTTGGTGTAGATCCTAAAACCAGAAAAGAAAAAGTGTCAAGAAAAGCACTTTTACCAAGACCTCCTCGTGAAGAAAAAATCGAGGCTAAAAAAGAGTAATCAGATCTTATTAGTTTACTAAAGGTTTATTTATAGAAAACCCCGTTTCCTTTGAAACGGGGTTTTTGATTATACGGATTTGTAATCACTAACTCTTAAAATTCCAATTAATTAATGGAAGAGTTCTTTTTTCATTTTTATTAATCAAGCCCAACTGAACTCCTTTTAATTTTTTTGCACAATTATAAAGACCAATTTGAAGCCCTGAAAAATTTTCACTTATTCCGTCTATATCATTAACAAGCCCTACCTGCAATCCTGTGAAATTAACATAATCATTAAATGACGAAATCTGAATTCCATTTCCTGTATGAACTGAAGCATTAATATAACTAACTATTATTCCATTGCTAAAAATAGAACCAGTACTTCCTCCAGCAATTTGAATTCCATTATTTCGAAATGAAGCACTACCTAATCCAGAAATTGAAATTCCATTTGAATTCTTCAATGATTGTGAGATAGCCGAAATTGTAAAACCATTAACATCAATAAATGAATTTGTACCAACTGAAAGATTCACCCCATTTACAATCTCGTTAGAATGTCTTTGATTAAACGAATTAAATTCGCCAATATGCTCAGGATAATCTACCCCTTTTGGCCCAAAAATCAAGGTAACAATTAGTAGCGCATCAGAAATCGGCTCCAATCTCACCCCGTTGGATCTTACAAAATCTTCTTTAGATCCAGAATCTACATTGGAACCTAATCCGAAAGAAACTCCGTAGATATCGCTATTCTTTTTATTAAATAAACCTATAGGAAAATAGACCTTCCTTTTAGCTTTATCTATTTTAAAATTATCTTGGGCACTAACATTAACACCCATTATTAATAATAATCCAACAATTAAAATTTTTGTTTTCATGATTTATATTTTTTTTTTAATTAACACAACAAACATATCGTAGTTAGCAAATAAATAATTATTACGCTTTAAACTGCCAATTCAAAATTGGAAGTTTTCGTTTGCTATTTGTATTCCAAAGACCAAACTGCATTCCTCGTAAATTTTTAGAATGATTGAATAAACCAATTTGTATACCAGTATAAGTTTCTGAATTATTAAATGCTGCTATTAAAACTCCATTCCCTTTTTTTGAAAAATTCCAAAGTCCTGAAATATGTAATCCATTTAAATTTGTTGTGTAATTGTATAGTCCCGAAATAGAAACTCCATTGCATGAATAACCAAGATTAGAAGCAGAAATACCTAATCCGTTTAATGAAGATCTATTAAAATTTCCTGTACTAACACTTAACCCATTATGAATTAACGAGGAATTATTAGGAAGCCCCCCAATTTCAGGATCTGCCATAAGCAAAATCAAAGGCGCAATCGGATTAATCTCAACATTTACACCATTCAACTTTTTAATTGAATTTTCATCAATAAAAAAGGTTAAACCTAAACCAAAAGCCAATCCATTTACTTTTACAATTTTTCTGTGTCTTGGCGTTAAGCTGAAGGCTCTAGTTTCTAAACTTTTCGCTTTAACGCGTAAACTGTCTTGTCCGAACCCGTTCAAGGTAGACATCACAACCAAACTCAAAAAAAACTTTTTCATAATTTCTGTTTTTTAAATTAACACAACAAACATATTGCGATTATTACACGTTCATTTGCCAAAAACAATAAATTAAAATATTATATTTGCGATTATCGCAAAAATATGAATAACCAGGAACTGCTTTTAAAGCAAATCAGGAAACAACTTCCACAGAATGAATCCGTTAACGACGCCATAGCTTCGGTTTTGAATATTAGTTATGATGCTGCACACAGAAGAGTTTCTGGAAAAAGTAAATTCTCCATTGACGAAACTGTTCAATTGGCCACGCATTATAACATTTCGTTAGACCATTTGTTTTTTCAACAGGAAAAAGTGATTGTGGAGAAGACTATTGAGATTACCACTTTAAGTGAAATGCAGCTATATTTTAAAAATTCGGCGGAACAAATTGAGAAGCTGACCAGCAACCGGGAGACGATTTTATATTATTCTGCGAAAGATATTCCGTTGTTTTATTTTATGGATGCTACCATTTTGTCGAAATTCAAGGCTTTTGTTTGGCTGAATCTATTAAGTCCTGCAGCTTCAAATGTACCTTTCGAAAACTTTGTTGTTGACGAATCTTTTATGGAGCCGATGCAAAAAATAAAAAAAGCCTATGAAAGAGTTGAAGTAAAAGAGGTCTGGAACGACACAACAATTAACAGTAGCCTACAACAAATTCTCTATTTCTATGAAGCTGGTTTGCTCAATTACAAAAGTGCGAATGCTTTATTTGATGATTTGAAACGAATTGTAAACTCGATTAAAGCAAAATGCAATAACCCAAAATTCACCATTTATTATAACGAACTCATTTTATTGAATAACAATTTACTAATTGAAACTCCAGAGAAACTTATCTTAAATGTTCCCTATACATTGTTGGGTTACTTTATTACTGACAATGAAGAAAGTTGTAAAAATGTGCATCAGTTTTTCAAGCAACAGATTAGAAGCTCCAAAGCCTTAAATCAAACAGGAATTAAAGACCTGAATTTATTTTTCAACAAGGCAATTCGAAAAATTGATTACTATAAGGAGCAACTAAACAACCAGGTAGATTTAATGTTTTAAAAAAATCGTTTCGTTTGAACGGTTTTTTTTTGTTTTTCACTTAAAGAGATGATGAATAAAAAATATACTATTTCATAAAAACCAATAAAACAAACGCAACCTTTTAAAAAAGTTTCGACTTTATTAAAAACTAATCTTATGAAAAACTATCTTTTAAAAGCAACATTATCTTTAACACTTTTCATTGTAACACTTCTACTCGGCTCATGTGAAAATGAAAAAGTCGATTTAAAAAACGCTACAACCACTGAAAACATTATCAATAACGAATCTTACTTGTTCAAGTTATTAGGCCGAGTTACTACAGACAGTCAAGATCCATTAGTAAAAATCGAATGCATCGATTTCATATATCCCTTTGCCTTGATTGTTTATGATTCCAATCTTCAACCTATAGAAACAGTTTCAATCAGTGGAGATAATAGTTTCAGCAATTTATTAGGAACTTTAAATCCAAATTACTCCATCAGTATCAGCTATCCTATAACTACAACTCTAGTAAATGGAGATTTAATAATAATTAATAATAATGCAGAATTAAAAATAGCGATTGACAATTGTTCTAAAGAAGACATTGTAAGCTATTGTGGAGGATTATTTAGCAATTGCGTATGGGAAGTCCCTTATCATGAAGGACAAGACAATCAATACGCATCAGGTTATTTTACAGCGAATCCTGATGGAACTATAAAATTCAATTACAACAACGTCACATTTAACGGTACATGGATTTTTCTATTTATTGAAGATCAGTTTTTTTTGAATATTCATTTAGAAGGAAATTCCCTTGTTAGTCAATATTGGAATAAGAATCATAAAATTATCTTTTCAGACATGCAAATTGAATTTTTAACTCCAAATAGTAATTTAACTTTAGAGAAAGTCTGTGAAAATCAAACAGAATATACTATTGGCTCAAATGGTCCATCGGGAGGGATTGTATTTTACGACAAAGGACAATACAGTAACGGATGGAGATATATGGAAATAAGCACAACTGACCTAACTACTTCACAATGGGGTTGCTTTGGTTCTGATGTATTTAATTCTTCTGGTACTGATGTTGGGACTGGTTACTTCAATAGTGTATCTATAGCGAATTTCCATAACAGTCTAACCAACTATTACCTTAATCCGTCCCTATGTAACAATGCAAACAACGGTACTGTAAGCACTAAAAATACATTAAACGCAGTATTTGGAGGAAATAATGATTGGTTTTTACCATCCATTGACGAATTAAATTTAGTCTACACTAATTTACATCTTCAAAATCTAGGAAACTTTTCATCAACATCGTATTGGTCTTCATCTCAAAATGATGCTAATACAGCAAAGACAATCGATTTTTCAAATGGTAATTTGAGCATTCAGCAAAAATTTGAAGCTCAAAACAAAACAAGGGCAATACGATATTTCTAGTAAAAAATAAAGAAAACTCCTCTTCAGTTTGAAACGGGATTTTCTTTTTTGAAATATTTTTTTATTCATAACGCAACCTTTACTTTTTTTTAGGACTAATGAATATAACAACTTTTATAAAATTAAATCATGAAAAAATTAAACCACTTCTTTTTAGCCCTATTAATGATCTCAACACTATCATGTAGTAACGATGAGACGGTTGACGCTCCAGTTACATCGATACCCGTTATAAACAGTGAAACAACAGTTGGTAATTCTGAAGTAACATTAACTACCATAAAAATAAGTGGAAAAGTAATATCAAATGGAAACAGCGAAGTAACTTCACGCGGTGTTTGTTGGAGTAAAAACCCAAATCCTACAATAAATGACAATAAAATAAACGAAGCAAGCAACACGTTCAGTACAACAATTACTAATTTAACAGCTAATACTAAATACTACTTTAGAGTTTTCGCAATTAATGATTTAGGAATTAGTTATGGTCCCGATCAATCATTCAGTACTTTATCATTAAGCGATACAGTTTGGAAATTTTCAACACACTATACGCAAAACCAATATACCATAGATTCAAAAATAAATTTTTATGCAGATGGTACTACAAAATTTGATGAAATAGGACCCGGTCAAGGATATTTTATCACCTATGGAACCTGGTCTTTAAACGGAAACACTTTGACATATATTTGGGAAGGAAATGACCCTGCAAATTCTACTTATGTATATACCGGGACTTTATCTGGAATGGGCATATCAGGCACTTTCACTCACCCATCATCATCTGGCACTTGGGACGCGATTCCTTTTTAATTTTAAAATCTGAAAGACTTATATTGTTAAAAATCAATCTACATTTGCAAACCAAAGTAATTACCGCCAAAAATTGAATTTAGAAAACCTTATAAAATCTTGCGCAAAGCAAAACAGGCAAGCACAAGAAGAGTTATACCATTTGTATAAAAAAACTCTTTTTGTGCTAAGTCTAAAATATTGCCCAAACGAAGCGGAAGCGGAAGACAATTTACATAATGCCTTTATTGAAATTTTTACAAACATCCATAAATTCAACAATAAAGGTTCTTTTGAAGGGTGGATGAAACGAATTGTTATTAATAAAGCCATTGACAGTTACAAGAAAAACTTCCAATTACTGCCTATTAAAGACGATTACAGTGATGATACCGAAATTGATAAAACCGAAATTGATTTTTCATTAGACCATTTATTGTCGTTAATTCAAGAATTACCCAATCAATATCGCTTGGTTTTTAGTCTTTATGAATTAGATGATTATTCCCATCAAGAGATTGCAAATATGCTTTCTATTTCTGAAAGCACCTCAAAATCAAATCTTCACAGAGCAAAATTGATTTTAAAAGAAAAAATAAGTACCAAAGAGTCATTCCATAATTACAACCTACATAATGGAAAATAGTAAGATCGATATAGGAAAAGCGTTTAGAGAAAAAATGGATCAGTTGGAGAAATCTCCAAGTGACAATTTATGGACAAACATTGAAAAAGATTTGAATAATAATCCCAAAAAGCGACTTCCTCTTTTTTGGATATACTCATCAATTCTTATCGCTGGTCTGTTTTTGGGAGGTGTTTATTTTTATACAACCTTACCGAATGATCAAAATCAGTTAAAACAAAATAACAATTCATCTGTAAACCAATCTAAAAACACAAATGAAGAAGAAAATGAAATCAATACTAATGATGAAATTAAAAACGAGTTAAATAGCGTTGAAAATGAAAGTGTTGAAAACTTCGATTCAGATCATATTTCATCTCAAGAAGAAAGAACAACTACCTTGAATGCTTTTACTGAATCTGACAGTAAAGACTCATCTCAAAAGTTGAACAATCAAAAATTAACAGAAAACAATTCATTAGTAAACGATTCAACTTCAGCTAAAAAAAGAAATCAAAAAGCAAATACTAACAAAAGTAAAACTGTTTCTAACAAAGCTAAAACTACTACTAATAAAAACAAAACAACTTTAACTTACGAAAAAACCAGACTTGTTAAAAACACCAGACGATTAGTTAAATCTACCGAAGATTATGAAGAATATGAAATAGTAAAGCAGTATACTTATATAATTAAAAAGAAGAAAAAAACACATCCTTCAATCAAAAAAAACATTCTTTCTAAACAGAAGAAAGCACAACCTCTTACCCAAAAAAGTATTTCTTCGAAACAGAAAAAAACTAACAGTATAAAAAAAAAGAGAAAACCATCGAAAATTAACATAAAAAAAAAGACTCCATTAAGAACAACATCTAAAGCGAATACCAAAAAAAGCGTGGTAGAAATTGTTCAAGAAGAAGAACCGAAAATTGACTCAATAACAAAACCACTTATTGAAGAGAAAATTAAAAAAAAGGAACCCAAAAAGACCAAGCCAAAAGACAGCTTAAACAAAAAGAAAGAAAAAAAATATGCTTTGTATCTAACCCCCTATTTTGGACCTAGCTATGCAAATAGTTTTAACAATACAAATCCATTATCAGACAAATACAATGTAAGCTCAAAAAAAGAAGCAATTTCTTTTAACTATGGAATCTATTTTAGAGCAATGATTGCAAAAAAAATTGGATTCAGAATTGGTTACTGCATGATTAACACCAAAAGTGCAACAACAATATTTAAACAAAATGATTCTTTTTTAGATTATAGAAATACCGATTATCAAATAACCAAAACAGAGGCAGAAATAAATGCTTTGTTCATGAATGATTCGGAAGTGACTTTTAATCAGAAAATTAGTTATGCCGAAATACCATTAGAATTGTACTACATTTGGAAAGACAGTAAATTTGGATTTGCCACTTCTACAGGGTTAGGATTTTTATTCTTACGAAACAATGAATTAAATCTTAAATCAAAATCAGTTAGTGAATTCAACATAGGAAAAGCAAAAAACCTAAACAAAACAAGTTACACAGCAAATTTAAATTTGACGTTATCTTATAAAATATCCGACAAAATCAACGTCGAATTAAGCCCTAATTTAAAATACCATCTCAAAGGTTTTGACAGAGCAAATGATTACAAACCCTACATAATCACTTTACAAACTGGTTTGAGCTACAAATACTAATTTTAAGCTCTGAAAAACTGAAATATGATGATGTTTAAAAAAAATAATTAAATTTTTGTAACTTTTTACCAACTCGCTACGTATAACCATCTCACACACTTAAAATTTAAGGAGAAACTACATGAGACAACTTAAAATTACCAAGCAGGTAACTAATCGTGAAACTGCATCGTTAGACAAGTATTTACAAGAAATTGGAAAAGTTGACCTTATTACAGCTGATGAAGAAGTAGAATTAGCACAACGTATCAAGGCTGGAGATCAACGCGCATTAGAAAAGCTAACAAAAGCTAATTTACGTTTCGTTGTTTCCGTAGCAAAACAATATCAAAATCAAGGATTAACACTTCCTGATTTAATTAACGAAGGAAATTTAGGATTAATCAAAGCAGCACAACGTTTTGATGAAACGCGTGGTTTCAAATTCATTTCATATGCCGTTTGGTGGATTCGTCAATCGATTCTTCAAGCTTTGGCAGAACAATCTCGTATTGTTCGTTTGCCTTTAAATAAAATTGGTTCTATTAATAAAATCAATAAAATGTACGCTTTGCTAGAGCAATCTAACGAACGTGCTCCTTCGGCAGAAGAAATCGCAAAAGAATTAGACATGACCGTAAATGACGTAAAAGAGTCTATGAAAAACTCTGGTCGTCACTTATCTATGGATGCACCGCTTGTAGAAGGTGAAGATTCTAACCTTTACGACGTATTGCGTTCTGGAGAATCACCAAATCCTGATAGAGAATTAATTCACGAATCATTACGTACTGAAATTGAGCGTTCATTAGAAACATTGACACCAAGAGAAGCAGACGTAGTGCGTTTATACTTCGGTTTAGGCGACCAACACCCAATGACTTTAGAAGAAATTGGAGAAACTTTCGATTTAACTCGTGAGCGTGTTCGTCAAATTAAAGAAAAAGCAATCCGTAGATTAAAACATACCTCAAGAAGTAAAATCTTGAAAACTTATTTAGGTTAATCCTAAGACCGTAACAACAGTCCACGACTGTTCGTTTTTTGATTGATGATTGAAACTCCGGCTGATTACCGGAGTTTTGCTTTTTTAAGCAATCCTCCGGTCTGTTCGCGCGAGCGCTCGGGTTCCGGAGTTTTGCTTTTTATGCATTTGTCATTGCGAGGTACGAAGCAATCTAAAATTATTAATAGGGCGTGACCCTTCGGGTCAGGCTTTCGGCTTTATCTCTCCGTTTCACTACGAGGATACCGCCTTAATCCTTCACGCATTAAAAAATCTCAAATAAACAAATCATCAAATACACGCCCGAGCGATAGCGAACGGATGAAATAAATAACTATTTTTGTACAACAAACAACAACACAATGAAGAATACCATTATAGCACCCTCAGTGCTTGCTGCAGATTTTGCCAACTTACAACGTGACATCGAAATGATCAACAACAGTGAGGCCGATTGGTTTCACATTGACGTCATGGACGGACATTTTGTGCCTAACATCTCTTATGGCATGCCTGTCATTGAAGCCATCAAAAAACACGCAACCAAACCATTGGATGTACACCTGATGATTGAAAAACCAGAAAGATATATTGAAACTTTTGCTAAAATTGGTGCTGATATCATCACGGTTCATTACGAAGCAACGGTTCACTTACACCGTACACTTACACAAATAAAAAATGCTGGCTGTAAAGCCGGAGTAGTTTTGAATTTATCCACTCCTGTATCAGTCTTAGAAGATATTCTTTCGGAATGTTATATGGTTTTAATAATGTCAATCAACCCAGGTTTTGGAGGGCAAAAATTTGAAGAAATAACATACGAAAAAGTGCGTAAACTTCGCAAAATGATTGACGACAAAGGCTTAAATACACTAATTGAGATTGATGGTGGCGTAACTGATAAAAACGCAAAACAATTAGTCGAAGCTGGAGCTAATGTTTTGGTGGCTGGAAGCTACATTTTCAACGCCGAAAATCCCGTTGAAACTACTGCTCACTTAAAGAAAATCACAACACTATAAAAACTTAAAAAGGCGCTCATTGAGCGCCTTTTTAATTGTATTGATCTATCAAGTATTTAATCAAATCAGTGGTGGTAACAATTCCAACCAACAAATCTCCATTGCAAACCGGCAAAGCGTGAAATTCTCGACTTGCTAAAATTTCAGCGGTTTCTTTAATGGTAGTTTCCGGTGTAATGGTCACTAGATTCTTTGTCATAACCTGTTCAAGAGTAAACAAATTATAAACTGTTGTATCAACCACTTCATCATCATCATCTACCGCATCAACAAAGCTAATTCGGACCAAATCGGTGTAACTCAACATGCCTAGTATTTTGTTGCCGCTAACTACGGGAATATGTCTAATTTTAAACTGTTTAAACAAGCTTTCCGCCTTCGACAAATCATCGGTCAAATTGAGTTTAATAATATTTTGCGTCATTATTACAGACACTGGGACTTTCTGTTTCATATTCATAAAATATTGATTATGAGACATTATTATCATAATAAAGATACAAAATCCCAAGTAAAATTATACTGAAAAATTAAAATTTAATATTTCCAGCGATTTCGTTTAAAGTAACTTCTGAAATCTTTGCCTGAAATTTAGCACTGCTGTTTCTGGCTATAGCGTTAATATAATTCTCCTGAGCATTTCTAAATTCAATCGCTGCAATGGATCCTATTTTGAATTTTTCTAAAGTTATATCTAAATTCTTTTTAGCAATCGCTTCATTGCTTTCTTCCAATTTAGCCAACTCCACGTTAGTCAAATACGTTTGATATGCGGTTGCCAACTGCGCATTAATACTTTGCTTTTGTTGCTCAGCAACTAAAACAGAATTCTCAACTTGAAATTTGGCAATTTTCTCATTTCTGTTTTGAGAAAACCCATTAAAAATAGGCATTGTTGCCGACAAACCATAATTGAACCCTTTACTAGATGTTGCCGAAGTAAAACCCAAACTATTTTCGGTTTCCACAAAGGTATAACCTGAATTTAATTTAATCGTTGGATAACGATTTGCTCGAACTTGTTTCAAATCTAGTTCGGCCACTCTTTTATTTATTAATGCCAGTTGCAATTGTGGATTTTGTTGTTCGACCAAAGTATTTAAATCAGCCAATTGTAATTTATCATCAATTAGAACTTCATCAACCACTTTAAAACTTGTAGTTAAATCTCGTGCTAAAAGTTCGTTTAATCTGATTTTAGAATTCTCGAAAAACTCTTTCTGTTTCAACAAATTCGACAAATCGGTATTCAAATCAACTTGCGCATTTAAAACTTCCAGTTTAGATGCTTTTCCGATAGTAAAACGGTTTTCGGCCGTTTTCAATCTTTGCTTCGAAATAACAATCGTTGTATCTAAAGCCACTAAAAGTTCTTGCTGTTGAACCAAATCGTAATACGTTGTCATTACATTACTTACTTTGGTTAAAATCATTAGCTTTAATTGAACATCGCCTTGCTTTTCTAACATTGCTAACTGATCGTATCTGGCAAACATTCTTAAGCCGTCGAAAATAGTCCAATCTAAACCTACACCATATTCCAGTCTATTATTTTTAGCATTATCGAGTGATCTAACTTCACCATTCGATTGTGTTTGCTTGGAATTTTGAATGCTGTTATTTTTGGTTAACGAAGCATTTACTTCAGGCAACATTCCTGCATTTCCTATGCTGTTATTTACTTTATCGATACTCAACTCATTAGAAGCAATTTTGATATCGTAATTATTCTTCAAAGCAATTTGAACCGCCTCATCGGCAGTTAATATTTCCTGTGCCATCAATTTCGGAAGAAATACAAGCAACGTCAACAAAAACAAAATTTTCTTCATCGATTTACTCTTTTTCATAATCTTTTATATTGTCAAATTCAGGACGGTGTTTTCTTTCTCTAGACCACATTAAATATATCGCTGGAATAACAAATAGTGTCAGCATTAGTGAAAATAATGTTCCTCCCACGATAACTACTCCCATCCCTATTCTACTAGTAGATGCTGCTCCAAGTGACATGGCAATAGGCAAAGCCCCTAAAGCAATCGCTAAGCTGGTCATTAAAATAGGGCGTAAACGAGATTCTGAGGCTTCTACAATGGCATCGTATTTTGATTTCCCTTGTTCACGCAACTGATTGGCAAATTCGACGATTAAGATACCGTTTTTGGTTACCAAACCAATTAGCATGACTGTTCCAATCTGGCTGAAAATATTCCATGTTTGTCCGAAAAGCCATAAAGAGAATAAAGCGCCTGCAACTGCCATAGGCACCGTTAAAATAATAATAAACGGATCGATAAAACTTTCAAATTGAGCTGCTAAAATTAAAAATATTAACACCAATGCTAAACCGAAAGCAAAAGAAGTATTGGAACTACTTTCAACGAAGTCACGAGACTCGCCACTTAAATCGGTCGTAAAAGTATCATCAAGCACTTTCCTTTTAATACGTTCCATGGCTTCAATTCCGTCACCAATACTTTTTCCAGGAGCCAGTCCTGCTGAAACGGTGGCCGACATATAACGATTATTATGATACAACTGCGGCGGGCTACTTTGCTCTTCAACCGTCACTAAATTATCCAACTGAATTAACTGCCCGCTTGTACTTTTTACAAAAATAGAAGTCAAATCCATGGGTGCATTTCGATCTTTTTTATCAAATTGTCCCATTACCTGATACTGTTTCCCGTTCATCATAAAATAGCCAAAACGCTGACCACTCAAGGAAAGCTGTAATGTTTGCGCCACATCAATCACTGAAACACCTAAACTTTGCGCTTTTTCTCTGTCGATGGTTACATAAATTTCGGGTTTGTTGAATTTCAGATTTACATCAGAATTGGAAAACGTTTCATCGTTTGAAACTTCATCTACAAATAAGGGAATTTTTTCTTGCAATTTTTTGAAATTCGGAGCTTGAATTACAAACTGAATTGGCATTCCTCCTCTTCTGTTCACGGCAATTGTAGGGGATTCAGAAACGTTTACTTTCGCTTCAGCATATTGTTTAGTCCATTTGGTTAAACCTTCGGCAATTTCTTTTTGCGATTTTTCTCTATCACCCGGCTGTACTAACGCAATTCTGGCTCTACCCGTATTTACGGAAGACGAACCAAATCCAGGCGAAGTAATTATTAAACTTACTTTTTTCTCCGGAATCGAATCGTTGATTAGCTCGGTTAATTCGCTCATAAAACGATCCATGTACTCGTAAGAAGCACCTTCGGGAGCTGTTACATTAACCCCGATGAAACTTCGGTCATCGTAAGGGGCCGTTTCTTTTTGAAGTAACCCAAAAAATAAGTAAATCAATCCGAAGCAAGCTATTAATATTGGGAAACTCAACCATTTTTTCTTCATGAAACCTACTAATGCCTCAGCATAAGACGAATTCATTTTCTGGAAATACGGCTCGGTTAAATCGTATATTTTAGATTTTTTCTGTTCGCCACCTTTCATTAAATAGGCATTCAACATTGGCGTAAGTGTTAGAGATACAAAAGCCGAAATTAACACTGCAGCACCAATGACTACACCAAATTCTCGGAACAATCGTCCCACGAAACCTTCTAGAAAAATTACGGGTAAAAAAACTGCTGCCAACGTGATTGAAATGGAAATAACAGCAAAGAAAATTTCATTGGATCCTTTTATCGCCGCTTCAATGGGAGACATGCCCTGCTCTACTTTTTTGAAGATATTTTCTGTTACAACAATTCCGTCATCCACTACCAATCCTGTAGCTAATACAATAGCCAATAAGGTCAGTACATTTACAGAAAACCCACACAAATACATGATGAAGAAAGTGGCAATTAACGAAACCGGAATGTCAATTAATGGTCGAAACGCAATGGCCCAATCTCTAAAGAAAAAATAAATGATTAAAACTACCAGAATAATTGACAGTAATAAAGTTTCTGCCACTTCCAAAACCGCTTTTTTAACAAAAACAGTGTTATCTACAGCGATATTAAGTTTGAAATCTTTAGGTAAGTCTTTTTGTAATTGTTCGTATTGTTCGTAGAATTTTTCAGCAATATCTAAATAATTGGTTCCCGGTTGCGGAATAATAGCCATCCCAACCATGGGTTGCCCTGAATCGGACAGTTTAGTTTCCAGGTTTTCAGCTTCTAAAGATGCTTTCCCGATATCGCTTAAGCGAACAATTTTATCGCCTTCAGCCTTAACGATAATATTGTTGAACCCTTCTTCATTCGTGATGCTTCCAACTGTTTTAACAGTCAATTCAGTGTTAGCGCCCGTTAATTTTCCAGAAGGCAATTCGACATTTTGTCTGTTTAATGCTGAACGTACATCAGCCACAGTACACCCGTAGGAGGCTAATTTTACTGGATCAATCCACAAACGCATGGCATATTTTCGTTGACCCCAAATTTGAACACTACTAACACCGGGAATGGTTTGCAATCGTTGTGAAAGCACATTATCTGCATAGTCCGAAAGCTCCAAAACATTTTTATTATCACTCTGAACTGTCATAGTAATAATCGGATCTGAATCGGCATCAGCTTTAGAAACTACAGGAGGTGCATCAATATCCTGAGGCAAACTTCTAACGGCTTGCGATACCTTATCACGAACGTCATTGGCTGCTTCTTCCAAGTTTTTATCCAGATTGAACTCAATACTGATATTGCTTCGACCCTGACTGCTTGAAGAGGAAATATTCCTGATTCCATCAATAGAATTAACGGCTTTTTCGAGTGGCTCTGTTATCTGAGATTCGATAATGTCGGCATTGGCACCAGAATAATTGGTTTGCACCGAAATTTGCGCCGGATCAATAGACGGAAACTCACGCACGCCTAAAAAAGTATACCCAATGATTCCGAAGAGTATCAGCATCAAGTTAAGTACTATGGTTAGGACTGGTCTTTTTATACTTAAAGTGGATAAACTCATAGCTTATATTTTATCTTACTTTAAACTTACTTTTACTGGCGAATCGTCTTTTAGTGTCATCACTCCGCTGGTTAAGAGTGTATCTCCGACTTTCAATCCTGAAATGACCAAAACATCTTTATCGGTTCTTGGTCCGGTTTCGACCATTATTTCTTTGGCTTTTCCGTTAACAGAAATGAATACTTTTTTTCCGTTTTGAACGGGTATTAAAGCCTCTGTTGGAACCAATATGGCATCGTTGATTTTATCTAATGGTAATGCAATATTAGCAAAGGTTCCAGGTATTAATTTCCCGCCTGGATTTTGTGCAATCGCTCGCATTTTTAATGTTCTGGTTTCTACTTCTATTCCAGGCTCTATAGCGTATACTTTTGCCGAAAACCGTTCTTTTGAACCCGAAGTTGTAAATGAAAGCATTGTATTGACTTTCATTTGCGTTGCATATTTTTCGGGAATGGAAAATGTAATTTTTACTTGACTGGTATTTACCAAATTCGTTATAACTGTCGTTGGCAGAACATAAGTACCTTTAGAGATAGAACGCAATCCGATTTTTCCTGAAAAAGGAGCTCGAACTACTGTTTTAGCAATTTGCGCTTGCATTAATTGGGTTTGCGCTTGTGCTGAACGAAAATCGGCACTAGCAATATCGTATTCTTCCTGACTGATTGCTTCTTTTTGTAGTAGTAATTTAGCTCTTCTTTCGTTTTCAGAAGCTAATGTTTGTTTGGTTCTGGCTTGTGAAAGTTGGGCACGAAGTTCTAAATCGTTAATCTTAAAAAGCTGCTGTCCTTTGGCCACAAAAGATCCTTCCTGAAAATTAATGCTTTCTACAATTCCAGAAACCTCACTTCGAACTTCAATTTGCTCATTAGCATCAATAGACCCTGAAAGCGACAGATTATCTGAGAAAATTTGAGGTTTTAAAACCATTCCGGTAACCTTGGCTGGTTTTTTATCTCCTTTGCCTTTACCTCCTGATTCCTCTTTCCCTTTGTTTTCTGATACTCTGTAAAAAATCATTCCGCCTAAAACTATCGCTAATAATAGGAATACAATATTTTTTATTTTCATAATGACCTAGATATCTGTAAGATTATATAACAAAACTAATTTTTAATATCCATTTCTCTAAATGATTCCGGTTTATTTAACATGAATTTCAGAAATAAAATCAGAAATACATTTTATGAACTTTTGTAATTAATCATCAATTCCACTTTGTGATACAATTCGGGAAATTTGAGTTTGAACTGCTGTGGTGTTTCAAAAAAATGTTCAAGTATGACGGCAATGAATTCAAATCTATTCGTATAAGCATAAATGCGAAAATAATCTGATTGCATAAAACGCTCTGCATTATCAGAACGATGAATATATTCTAGAATTTCTGTGTACATATCCTTAAATATAATCATGCTGGTATCGTTGCTTTTTAAAGCCTGAAAGTTTAGGGCATGCGCAAATTCATGCAACCCAAGATTGTGGTTGTCATTATCGATTCTATATCCTTCTAAAAAATGCTTCCATGAAAAAACTAAAGTGCGCATTCTGGGATTGTACTCCCCTTTATGATATTCTTCATCTATGGTTGAGTAATACTCTTCGGGATAAATAATGATGCGTTTAAAAACTTCATACAAATAATTTTTCATTCCAAAAGTTAGCATCGTAGAAGTTGCGGCAATAAGCACCTTCATTTGGTCCGTAACTACCAGACTTTCTTTTCCAATAAATTCGTATTCCGAAATAAAATCAGCGACGCGGTACTCGAAATATTTCTTTTCTTTCTGTGTTAGGTTTTTATAAAACACGAATTCGTTTTGCAGAATATTTTGCTGTAAATCTGTAAGTTTTTTTGGAAAAGGGTAAAAGTGAACATAAAGTGGTTTGTTGTAAATAGCAATGTAGCCTGGTTCAATCACTCTGAAAAAGAGCAATACTACTGAAATTACTATTATGAAACCTATACCTAAATACTCCAAAAGCGTATCTGTTTATTTAGTATGAAAAGTGAATTTTAAATAAGCAATTTACCTAAATCAAATATACAAAAAAGAAGTTTCAGTTTTTTCTTAAAAAACCACTTGTTTAAGATGTTGATCATTAGTTTTCGTTTTACTTATTGGAATTACTTCTTTTGTAATGACCAATAAATCATTTCATTATCTTTCTTCATCTCTACAAAATTTAATTTCTTTAGTAGTTTGACGGAACTAGCATTATCAATTAAACATCGTGCGGTTATTTCCTTTACACTTTCATTTGAAAATGTCCATTTTATAAGTTCTGATGTAGCTTCTTCTGCGTAACCTTTTCTTCTTTCTTCTTTTATTATGCCGTAGCCAATGTCTACATTTTCTTCTTCATAATTAAATCCTTTAAATCCCAAGTCACCAATTATTTCTGATGTATCATTTTTGATAATCATCCACGATTCAAATCCGGTAGGAGATTCAACCTGAGATAAATTATTAATTATTTTGGGTATGGTTTCTATGACATCAGTATCAGGCCAGCTTTTTCCTTTTTTTAAACCCATTTTAAATAAATCATCAAAATCACCTTTGAGAAGATTATTGCAAATTTCTATGGTAAATGGAATAAGAGTTAACCTTTCAGTTTTGAGACTTTGAATATTTAATGCTTGTATTTTCAAGATGTTGATAATAACTTAGTTACTTCTTTTAAATTTTGTTGGTTTCGCTAAACGTCCGCCGACTTTATGATGTTGGGAAAATTTGCCTTTAAACTTAGTCTTAAAACCCCAATTTCATGAAACCGCTGTTGTCTGCAGGCATTTTATTCTTCCATTTTTGTTTGCTGCATTTTTTTTATTAAAAATTTACTTCCCAATAGAACAAACAATGGTATTCCTGAAACAATTATTAGTCTTTCAGGTACAATATTTAAAAATGCAGTCTGTCCGCAAGCGATGAAATAACCCAACAACATTATCAAAATGATTAACAAGCTGAGTTTTGATAAAGAATTTATGAAAATTATAAGAGATAATAATTGTCTCATTTTATGTATTTCAAGTTTGTTTTTCAGCGCAATATTGGCGCTTGCCACTAACGCCTAAACATGTGTGACCTCGGCAGGGTTGACTTCGTCTTACCTGCAAAGCTCCGCTTTGAGAATAAAAACAACCAAAAATTGCTCAAGTAAACTTGGCAATTCCTTTTTTGTTTTCATTCATTCGTGACCTCGGCAGGGTTCGAACCTGCAACCAACGGAGCCGAAATCCGCCATTCTATCCAGTTGAACTACGAGGCCAATGTTTGAATTACGAATTTCAAATTACGAATTATTCAACCGTAATTTGAAATTCGTAAATTATTTAAACTAAAAGTTTTTTAACAATTGTTGAAATGGTTTTCCCTTCAGCTTGTCCACCAATTTGAGCTGAGGCTAATCCCATTACTTTCCCCATTGAAGCAATACCTGATGCTCCGGTTTCAGCAATGATTTTTGAGATGATCGCTTCTACTTCTGCTTCAGATAATTGTGCTGGTAAAAACTTTTCGATTACTGTGATTTGTGCCAATTCTGGTTCTGCTAAATCCGGACGGTTTTGCTCAGTAAAAATACCAGCACTGTCTTTACGCATTTTAACCAGTTTTTGTAAAATCTTGATTTCATCAGCTTCACTCAGATCCTCTTTACTTCCTGATGCGGTTGAAGCCAATAATAATTCAGATTTGATAGCACGTAATGCTTCCAATGCAACGGTATCTTTTGCTCTCATGGCGTTTTTCATTTCGTCCATGATTTGTGTTGATAAGCTCATATTAATTTTAGATTTAAGATTTTAGATGTTAGATTTCAGACTTTTCTGAAAAACTAAGTTTTAATTACTAAACAATGCTCTTTAGCCCCGATGGAAGTGGAAATCCTTTTTATTTTTTTTATAAAAGCCCCTTCGACTTCGCTCAGGGTGACAAAAAATAAAAAGATTGCAACGGACAGCGGGATTAGGCTCGCAAATTTAAAGAATATAATTCAATATCCAATAGATTGCTTCGTGCCTCGCAATGACAAAAAATAACCCGAAAAGTCGTTAGAAATTTCGGGCTACACAGGTTTGGTTTGAGTTAGTTAATCGACGTTGTCGTGTAAAAAAGAATTGTTAGAACGCAACTGTACGTCGTCGTTGCTATCCAATCCTAGTGACATACGCGATCTGCTATTGTCTAAAGGGTTGTTTGAAATATCAATACCCATTCTTTTGTAAGCTGGCTCTTTTTCGAATTCGTCTACTCGTACCGCATTATTGTGGAACTTATAGTTGAATTCTTTCATTTTACGACGACGCTCTTCGGCTCTTAACTTTAACGAATCATCAATTGACATGTCAACTGGAGAAATTTCGTTGGTAAAGTTTTGAACTGGTGCTTGTGGCGTTACTTCCACATGCTTCATCGTGATGTTTAACTCTTCTGGCGTTGGCTCAACCACTACTTCTGCTACTTTTTTAGCTTCAAATAATTGGCTTTCCACTTCCATATATTCTTCAAGCGAATGCTTGATGACTCCGTTTTGAGTGATTTCGGTAACAGGAACAAATTCTACTGCTTCGGTTACTTTGATATCTCTGATTTCGTTTGTTAAATCGAAAACCAATCGGTCAGTGTTGATTGTCTCTTCCACTTTTTGAATTGGCAAATCGAATGTAAAAGCGATTTGTTCTGGCTCGCTCACTACAAATTGCGGATCGATTACTTCGATTTCTTTAACTTCTGGTGAAGTGAAATAGAATTCGTTTACATCGATATTCTTTGCAGAAACGATTTCGAAAGTAACATCTAAATTTTTGATTAATTCAGTTGTTGGCACTAAATCCATAGTAAACAATGGCTCTACCATGTCTGGAACATCTTCCTCTAAAGAGAAAACGATTTTCTCTTCAACCGCTGGTGTTTCAGCCACAACTGGTTTTTCAGCAATTGCGTTTGATGAAAAATCAAACCCTTTAGCTTCAAATTTTTGCGTTAAATCGCGAACGATTCTTTGCTCGTCTTCTAAGGCGTGGATGATCTTTTTTGGTTCGGTATTGACAATTTCATTTTGTTGTTCTACACAAAAACCAGTAGCAATAATAGTTACGGCGATAGAATCCCCTAAAGTTTCATCTTCACCAACCCCCATAATGATGTTGGCGTTGAATCCTGCTTCAGCTTGAATATGGTCATTGATTTCTCCGATTTCGTCAATCGTAATTTCATTAGTTCCAGAAACGATAAGCAACAATACGTTTTTGGCACCTGTAATTTTATTGTCATTTAACAACGGAGAATCTAATGCTGAAATAATAGCATCTTTAGCTCTGTTTTCACCCTCTGCAATGGCAGAACCCATAATCGCAGTTCCTGAGTTTGAAAGTACGGTTTTCGCATCTTTCAAGTCAATATTTTGCGTGTAGTGGTGTGTAATTACTTCTGCAATTCCACGAGATGCAGTTGCTAAAACTTCGTCCGCTTTAGAGAAACCAGCTTTGAAACCTAGATTTCCGTATACTTCTCTTAACTTGTTATTATTGATAACGATGAGTGAATCGACTTGTTTTCTTAATTTTTCAACTCCCAATAAAGCTTGTTCAGAACGTACTTTTCCTTCAAATTGAAAAGGAATAGTTACAATACCTACAGTAAGAATGTCTCTTTCTCTGGCCAACTGAGCAATAACTGGTGCAGCACCTGTTCCAGTTCCACCACCCATACCAGCAGTAATGAAAATCATTTTGGTGTTTCCGTCCAGCATTTTTTCGATATCCTCGATGCTTTCTAGAGCTGATTGCTGCCCTACATCAGGATTTGCTCCAGCACCCATCCCTTCGGTTAGGTTGATTCCCAACTGAATTTTATTTGGCACTGAACTGTTCTCTAAAGCCTGCGAATCTGTATTACAAACTACAAAATCTACACCTTTAATTCCTTGCTTGAACATGTGGTTAATGGCATTACTACCTCCCCCACCTACTCCAATTACTTTGATCACATTTGATTGGTTCTTTGGTAAATCAAATGAAATACTTCCAAATTCTGAGTTGCTTTCCATACTATTTGGTTTTTATTTATGCTTTATATTATTGACAAAAACGATTACTCGGCGTTGTCTAAGAAATCTTTTATTTTATCTATGTACTTGTCGAAAAAGGATTTACGTATCGTTTTTTCAGTACTTCTGGCATCAGCTTTGGCTTCTTCCATTACTTTTTCGGCTTCTTGTTGAATTACAACCTGCTCTTCAATAGTTGGTTTTTGAATTAAAACCGGCTCAGGAATATAATTGTCCTGTGGCACAGCACTTATCGTGTTGTTGCGAATACTGTTCATAACTAATCCAACAGCTGTAGCATACAATGGGCTTGAAATTTCTTCGTTTGAATTCCCTGCCAAATGCTCGTTAGGATAACCAATACGAGTGTCCATCCCCGTAATGTATTCTACCAATTGTTTGATGTGTTTCAATTGTGAGCCACCTCCTGTTAAAACAATTCCTGCAATCAATTTCTTGCGAGGATCTTCATGTCCGTATACTTTAATTTCAGCGTAAATCTGCTCTACAATTTCTACTACACGAGCATGAATTATTTTAGACAGATTTTTCAAAGAAATTTCTTTTGGATCTCTTCCGCGTAAACCTGGAATCGATACTATTTCGTTGTCTTTGTTTTCTCCTGGCCAAGCAGAGCCAAATTTTGTTTTTAATAATTCAGCTTGTTTTTCAATGATCGAACATCCTTCTTTAATATCTTCAGTAATAACATTTCCTCCGAAAGGAACTACTGCAGTATGACGAATGATTCCATCTTTAAAAATGGCTAAATCTGTTGTTCCTCCACCTATATCAATTAAAGCTACACCCGCTTCTTTTTCTTCTTGACTTAAAACAGCATCTGCCGAAGCCAATGGCTCTAAGGTTAATCCTGATAAATCTAATCCTGAACTTTTAATACAACGTCCCACATTTCTGATGGATGATGCTTGTCCGACTACCACGTGAAAACTGCTTTCCAAACGACCACCGTACATTCCAATAGGCTCTTTTATCTCTGATTGCCCATCGATTTTAAATTCTTGTGGCAATACGTGGATAATTTCTTCTCCAGGCAACATGGCCAATTTTTGCACTTGATTGATTAAAACATCAATATCATGCTCGCTGATTACTTCTTCTGGATTTGGTCTAGAAATATAATCGCTATGTTGAATACTACGGATGTGTTGACCTGCAATACCAACAACTACATCTTTAATTTTATATCCTGAATCGCTCTCTGCTTCAGCAATTGCTTCTTGAATGGACTGAATGGTTTGCGTAATATTATTAACTACACCTCTAGCCACACCGAGACTTTTAGATTTTCCAACACCTAAAATTTCTAGCTTTCCATACTCATTTTTCTTGCCTATCATAGCCACAATTTTAGTTGTGCCTATATCAAGTCCTACTGCTATATTCTCTCTTTCCATACTTTATTATTTGGTACAAACCACTTGTTTAGTAAACTTCAAATTGATTTTCGAATACGAATCTATCAAAGTGTCTTGTACAGCTTTTTGAAAAAACGCTTTATAGTTATTAAATTTTCTTTCCATGTGAATGGTTCTTCCGAAAATTATATCGTAACTATAATTTCTGTTCTTCATAATTACGCTCCCATCAGGTAATATTTTAAGTCCGATGATGTTTTTTTTCAAAAATTCATCGTCATAAATTGACTGCAAAAGCTCTACACAATTCTTGCTATAGCTGTTATTAATATCGCCATAAACAAGCGGAACTCTTGCTGTAAAATTACTTGACAGAGGCATCTTACCTCCCTTATAATCAATGTAAAAGGACATGTTTTCGTTAAACACTCTAGCGATTGGGGTCTTCTGTTTAACTACGGTTTTTAACTTTCCATCAACACTAACATAGACCTCTGAATTATCAATCATGCTGTGTTTATTGATAGTCTGTTCAATATTCTTCAAATCTACCGCATCTTTTTGGATACTGGAAGTACCGCCAAAACTTTCTATTAACAACTTATTAACCATTTCATGGGTTACAAAAGGACTTTCAGCATCTAAAAATTCGATTGTTGGTTTTGAAATTTTTCGCTGTTCGTTCCTTTTTGAGGTAAACGAATACAGAAAAACCACCAATATTAAAATGGCAATTAATTGAATGTTTATTAAAATATTACTTTTCATCCAGTGCTTTTTTAATTTCTGACACCATTTCTCCAATATCACCTGCTCCTATGGTTACAATTACTGGCGCATCTGATGCTTTTAACAAATCGATCAACTCTGATTTTTGTATTAATTTTTTATTTTTATTTTCGATTTTATTCAACAACCATTGTGAAGTAATGCCTTCCATAGGCAATTCTCTCGCCGGATAAATATCCAACAACAATACTTCATCAAATTGCGACAGACTTTTAGCAAAATCATCAGCAAAATCTTTCGTTCTACTAAACAAATGCGGTTGAAAAACAGCTAACACTTTTTTACCAGGATACAATTCACGAACTGCTTGATGAACGGCGTTAATTTCAGTTGGATGATGTGCATAATCGTCGATATACACAAACTCCGGCTTTCTGATCTGGAAAGAAAAACGACGCTTAACTCCTTTGAAAGTCGCTAAAGCTTTAGCAATGGATTCGGTTGGGGTGCCGAAAGTACGAGCCATCGCCAAAGCCAGCAATGCGTTAGTTAAATTATGTTTTCCAGGCAATCCAAATCGTATATCTTTGATGGTTTCAGTTGGTGTATTGACATCAAAAACGTACCAACCATCTTCAATTCTTATATTATTCGCAACAAATTTTGAGTCATCATTAGCACCTACTGTTATTCCTTCTAGAGGCAAACCATTGATTACAAAAAGGTTGTTTTTATCTTCTACTTTATCCGCAAATTCCTTAAACGAGGCTTTAATTGCTGCGTCATCTCCGTAAATATCCAAATGATCTGCATCCATTGACGTAATGCAAGCAATATTGGGGTGTAAATGCAGAAACGAACGATCAAATTCGTCGGCTTCCACTACAGTTACGGTTTTTCCGGTTCCGATTAAATTAGAATTGTAATTTTCGACAATTCCACCAAGGAAAGAAGTGACATCGGCACCACTTTCATATAAAATATGTCCTAAAATACTCGAAGTTGTTGTTTTTCCGTGTGTTCCAGCAACAGCGAAACAGAAAGTATCTTTAGTGATGATACCTAAAACTTCAGCACGTTTTTTAACCACATATTCTCTTTCCAAGAAATAATTCCATTCGGAATGTGTTTTTGGAACTGCCGGCGTGATGATAACCAAAGTGTTTTCGATAAAATAATCCTTTGGAATCAAATCAATACTATCTTCGAAATGGATGGCAATGCCACTTTCAATCAATTCGCCTGTTAGTGTTGTTGGCGTTTTATCATAACCAGATACGTTTTTACCGATAGCCTTGAAATAACGCGCCAAAGCACTCATTCCGATACCACCGATACCGATAAAATAGACGTTTTGTATTTGGTTTAAATTCATTTTCAATTTCAATTAAAATGGCAATTTCAATTTTCAATCAACTCATAATTGATATTGACATTGGTATTGTTATTTTATTAATTTTATAATCTCGTCAACGATTTGTTTTGTTGCGTTTGGCAAGGCCAATTTCTTTATGTTTTCACTCAAATTCTCCTGCTTTCCTTTGTCTTTTAATAAGGCTTCGAAAACCAATTTAAATTCGGCATCCAATTGTGATTCTTTCAATAAAATAGCTCCGTGTTTATCGACTACTGCTTGCGCATTTTTAGTCTGATGATCTTCAGCTACGTTAGGAGACGGAATAAAAATGACCGGTTTCCCAACAATACACAATTCTGAAACCGATGATGCTCCAGAACGCGAAATCACGACATCAGCAGCAGCATAAACAAAATCCATTCTATCTATAAATGCCAGCACTTGAACATTTTCTTTTTCTGAAAAGTGTTTGTACTCGTCATAATATAATTTACCACATTGCCAGATAATTTGAATATTTTGTGACAATAGCGAATCCAATTCTTTTGCAATTAATTGATTGATTCTTCTGGCACCCAAACTTCCGCCTAAAACCAACAACGTTTTTTTAGAAGCATCCAAATTGAAATAAGCCAATGCTTCATTTCTTTTTTCTTCCACCGAAATCAAATCCTGACGAACTGGGTTTCCGGTAAGAATCATATTTTCCTTTGGAAAAAATCGTTCCAAATTTTCGTAAGCCACACAAATTTTATTGGCTTTTTTACTTAATAGTTTATTTGTGATTCCTGGATATGAATTTTGTTCTTGAATCACTGTTGGAATTCCTAGCATTGACGCCACTTTTAAAACAGCTCCACTAGCAAAACCTCCAGTTCCAATTACCACATCCGGCTTAAATTGTTTTAAGATTCCGAAAGATTTAGACAAACTTGAAATCAATTTGAACGGAAACATCGCGTTTTGCAACGTCAGTTTGCGTTGAATTCCAGCAATCCATAACCCTTTGATTGGATAACCGGCTTGAGGAACCTTTTGCATTTCCATTTTATCTTGGGCTCCTACAAAAAGAATATCCACTTTAGGAAAACGAGCTTTCAACTCGTTTGCAATGGCTACTGCAGGGTAAATATGCCCTCCAGTTCCTCCTCCGCTGATTATAAATTTTGGATTGTCTTTCATTTTATATTTTTAGCCACAAAGACACTAAGTCTCTAAGTTTTTTATTTTTTTTCGCAAACACTATTCACTATTTATTCAAAACGGCATGCATCGGATTGACTGAACTATCATCAATAGAATAGTTTTCTCCAACTGTTTCAGTTGCTTCTTTATCTTCTGCTAATTGTTTGTCGATTAGTTTTTGCAACGCTTCATCACGTTGTTGTTTTTCTATATTTTCCTGGGCGATTTCTTCTTCTTTTTTGGTGACATTCAGAATAATTCCCAATGCTGCACAAGTCATCCAGATAGAGGTTCCTCCACTACTAATTAATGGCAAGGTTTGTCCTGTAGTAGGTAATAATTCGACCGCCACACCCATATTAATAAACGCCTGAAATATGATTGGAAACCCTAATCCTGCGACTAATAATTTTCCGAATAATGTAGGCGCTTTGTATGATGCAATAATGAATCGAATGAACAACATGATGTATAAAAACATGACTGCAAATCCGCCGAAAAGTCCAAACTCTTCAATAATAATTGCATAGATAAAATCGGAAGATGATTGTGGCAAAAAGTTCTTCTGAATACTTTTCCCTGGACCTAGTCCGTAAACACCACCAGTTGCGATGGCTGTTTTGGCTTTCTCGATTTGATATTCGTCCTCACCTGGTTTATCGGATGCAAAATTATCTATACGACTCATCCAAGTGTCCACTCGATTTGGAAATGCATCTGGAAAAGCTTTGACAATTAAGATAAAAAATGCGAAAGAAATAATTCCGATTCCAACAATTACCCCAATATTTTTTAATGGGTATTTACCAATAAATGTCAGCATTAAAACCATTGAAAAGATTAAGGCCGCAGTAGAGAAATTGGCTGGTAAAATCAACATTAATGTAAAGAAAACCGGGGCCCAAAGTTCTAGTAATGACTTTTGAAAAGTCATCTCTTCGAGTTCCGTTTTAGATAAATATCTCGCCACATAAATCAACAACGTCATTGATGCAAATGCAGACGGCTGAAATGTAATTCCTAGAAAAGGTACTTGAATCCATCGACTGGCATTGGCTCCGTCAATCATGGTACCTTTAAGCAAGGTATAAATCAACAAGACCCAAGCTAATGGTAACAGTACCCTAGACAAACTTCGGAAATAATGATATGGCATTTTCTGTACCTGGTACATGATGATGAATCCCATTAAAAGATGCACAAAATGCTTTAATAAATAGACAAATGTGTTTCCAGTACCGTGTTTTAAATACGCTAAATTACTACTCGCGCTATATACAGGCATAAATGAGAACAACGCCAAAAGCGCCACGAATGACCAGATGACTTTATCTCCTTTTAAATTATGTATTAGCGTTTTCATACTTTGTTTATTTGAAAAATCTTATTATAAATTTTGAACCGCTTGTTTGAATTGACGACCTCTGTCTTCATAGTTTTCAAACAAATCGAAACTTGCGCAAGCTGGCGAAAGTAAAACCGAATCTCCTTTTTCAGCTATTTTATAAGCTTGGCGTACCGCTTCGGTCATTGATGTTACTTCAATTAATACATCAACCACATCAGCGAAAGTCTCAATGATTTTTTTATTGTCAATTCCAAGGCAAATAATGGCTTTTACTTTTTCGTTTACCAAAGGCAACAAATCAGTATAATCATTTCCTTTATCAACTCCTCCAACAATCCAAACTGTTGGTGTTTGCATACTGTCTAGCGCATAGAAAGTAGCGTTCACGTTGGTTGCTTTAGAATCATTGATGTATTGTACGTTTTGAATCTTTAATACTTTTTCCAAACGATGCTCCACCCCTTGAAAATCGGACAAACTCTCACGAATAGTGGCTTTTCTGATTTTTAACAGTTGGGCTACTGAAGTTGCAGCTAAAGCGTTTTTTACGTTGTGTTTTCCTTCTAGTGATAAGTGTGATGTTGGCATAACAAATGGTTCGTGATTGGTATTGATATTGATATTATTTTCTGTTTCGAAAGCGCCAAATTCAAGTTTTTTTGTCAATGAAAATGGAACTAATTTCGCTCTTGTTTTGTTGTTTTTTAACCAATTATTGATGGC
>JASLID010000034.1 GCA_030153045.1 Flavobacterium sp. | reverse complement strand
TATTCAAACGAATCTGATGCTTATTACACCAGCAACGGAACAGTAATGTCTTTAAAAGACCTAAAAGCATCGTATAGCCAAATTGGACCTGCGGTAGAAACTTTACACAATTCCATCGATAGTTGGAATGCCACAGTTATATCCAAAGACGCTGTTGCTTTCACTTTACCCATCCATTTGAAAATAAAATTAAAAGGATTACCAGAATACAATGGACAACTCATTTGGTCAGGCATCGTACAAAAGAAAAAGGAAAAATGGATGATTGTGCAAAGTCACGAATCTTGGCTCAATTGTGTAGAAGCCACTGCTGCATTAACTCCTAAAAATGAATGATTTACTCCACATAAGAACGTATCATCCAGAGGATAAACCTAAATTATTGGAACTTTTAAAACTAAATATTCCCCAATACTTTGCTGAAAGTGAAATTGCAGATTTAGACCACTACCTCGATCACGAAATCGAACACTATTTTGTTGCTGAATTAGACCATCAGGTTATAGGCGCTGGAGGCATTAATTTTGAAGAGAATAATAGCATTGGAAAAATAAGTTGGGATTTTATTCACCCGGATTTTCAAGGCAAAGGTATTGGCGGTGCTTTATTACAACATCGTTTGGCTGTTTTAAAATCGATGAACGAAATTGAAACCATCTTGGTAAGAACCTCTCAATTGGCCTACCAATTTTACGAAAAGAATGGTTTTGTTTTAGAAGAAATTATCAAAGATTATTGGGCTGAAGGTTTTGACCTATTTAAAATGAAATACAAACAATATAAATAAACTAAAAATTAAAAAAATGGGACTATTTTCATCATTACTAGGTAATGCCGGTGCGGTAAGCCAAGAAGATTTATTAAAAAAATACAGTCAATTATTAACGGATTCTGAAGAAATTGAATTAGGTTTCAAATTAATTCGTGACACCTTTATTTTTACAAACAAACGTCTAATTTTAATCGATGTTCAAGGTCTTACTGGAAGCAAAACGGAATATAAAACAATAACCTATAAAAGTATCTCACGTTTCAGTATAGAAACTGCTGGAACATTTGACTTAGAAGCCGAATTAAAAATTTGGATTTCTAGTGAAGCACAACCTAGTATTAGAAAACAATTTAACAAATCAGTAAATGTGTATGATGTTCAAAAGGTTCTTGCGCATCACGTTTTAAAATAAAACATAAAAAAACTCCCGCTACTGACGGGAGTTTTTCATACACACACTCAACACAACTTTATTCAATAATTAACTTTGCTGTAAATAACTTTCTAGAATGAATTTTTAAAATATAAACCCCTTTTGGTAAATCTTGCGTAATTAATGAATACTTATTATTATTCACGTTTTTAGTAGCATACATTAGTTTTCCTTCCGTATTGAAAATCTCGATTTCATCGATTGGATAATCCGACTGAATGAAGGTCTGCTTATCATTTTTCGCTGGATTTGGATATACTTTTAATCCGTTGTCAATTTTAAATTCATCATCGCTTAATGCATTATCAACGACTTCAAAAGTGACTCTGTTTGATACTTCATTATAAGAATCATTAGTAAACATGACGATAAAATAATTGCCCGTTTGCGTTGGTAATTCAGGGCTTACGATGTTTTTAGTTCCTTCGGCTTTACCTTCAAAATAAGTATAACTCACTAAAGGTTGAATATTTGGATTATCACCCTCGTGATAAATTCCCAACCAATCTTTTACAATTCCAGGAGCATCTGTCCATGAAGCCGAAATTTGCTCTCCTAAATCATAAACCGGTTTGTTAATCCACAATTCGGTTACGATATCCCCTATTTTAAAGAAAACTTTATTTCCAATAGAACTGTAGCCATTTTGCAAATAGTATTCGGCATAATAATATCCTTTTGGTAAACCATTAAACGTTTTAGAACCTGCAGCCGTAGTAACATACTGCCAACTTACAGACGGAACGCTTCCTCCTGGGTTCACTCCCATTTTGTAAATTCCAATCCAGTCGTTCGTTAATTGCGGACCGTTTGTAAAGCTCACAATTACTGGAGAACCAACAGCATATTCGGCTTGATTTGTGCTTAATACTGGTACTGGACCAACATAAAAGTATTTTCTGGCGGCAATTTCGGTGTACCCTCCGTTAGAGAATATAGCGGCATAATAACGTCCCTTATTAGCTAATCCACTAGAGAAATTAATAAATCCACTCGCGCTTCCGTTCGTGTATTGCCATGTTTGTGAAGGTGTTGCCGCTCCCGGTGTTTGCCCTTCTTTGTATAATCCTATCCATGTTGATGTACTCGCTGGTGCATCGGTAAAATTAACTTTGATGGGTGCGTTTTGCGAATAGGTCGTAGCATCAGTCGAAATTTCAGTATTAACAGTAGTACTTCCAGTAACGGTAAACGATTTCACATCGCTCCACGGAGACCATTCTAGATTGCGGTCTCTATATCTCAATTTGGCATAATACTGTCCGTTAGGAAGCGAATTGGATGCTAAAGTCATCTTAGTGATATCAACTCCAAGATTAATATTCACTGTAGAATCTTTTCTAGTCCCATATTTCCCATATAAATTTTCAAAATCACGGTATACTTCCTTCTTGATGATATCAAATGTTGGTGTTTGTGAAATTAAAAACTGACTGGTATTCAACAATTCACCTGATGTAGTACTGAATGCCGAACCATTAATTGTGACAGGCAAAGTTACATTTGCAGGAAAAGCATTGGTAATAGAGGGCTTTGCCGGAGCTGGTTTGTTTTTGTATCGGTGGAAAGTATCCATCAATTGGTTGTTTTTCCATTTGTCTACACTTCCAATAGAGTAATTTTCAACATCCATTTTTCCATTGATCACATCGATATCAATAATTTGATAAATCCAGTTACAAATAGTTTTCTGAACGTCTTCAAAATCTTGTTCTGTTGACGAACCCCAATATTGATCCCAAGCGGTTCCACCAGAAATAATGTTGTAGGTTGGCGTATCTTTCAATTGTCCTCTATGGTACAAATGATGGTGTGCTCCAATGTGCATAGAATATTTTGGAGAAGTCACTAACAAAGGAACGGCGGTATTTCTAACCCATGCCGAAATATCACCTACATATTGTTCCGCTTGATATGGTCTGTGACTCAACGAGAAAATCCAATCTACCGTATTGTCTGTATTTGCTGCAGCGACAACTTGTTGCAACCAACTCAATTGTGCCGCACCCGTATGTTCTGAACTCAAACTGATAAACAAAACATTCCCTGCTTGTTGTGCGTAATAGTTTTCTGTTCCTGAAGAAATTCCTTTATAACTCAATTCACTCATGTAAAAATGGTCATAATACGAATTCATTCCTAACGTACCGTACGTTTCATGATTACCCACTGTGGTTTGAATTGGAATATTCCCAGACAATTCTTTGTTCTTTTTAAAATGTACATGTTCATAATGGTCTAAAGTTCCCACATCGACCTGATCACCCACCATAAAAGTCATGGAAATATTATCATCAGGAGATAAAGTCGAACCCCATTTTTGTCTTATTTTTCTTTTGGCTGCCGATACTAACGAATCGTAACGAGGCACGGCTTTCAATTGATTGTCCCCCATAATCAAAAAGCGAATGTGACCATCTGCAGTGGCCGCTTGCCCTGGATTTGGTAATGTTTTAAAAGAACAAACCGCCGAAACATTTGCTCCAGTTTTTATTCTATAAAAGTATTTGGTATTGGCTGTAAGATTCACCAGTTTTACGCTGTGGTAAAAGTAATTCCCAGGATAACCTGAATCTGTAAAAACGTTGGTATTTCCTGTAACAGTTACATTTAGGTTCACCGCTGAAGTTCCGTATTCGACAATAGATTCAGTATTACTGGTCGTTTTCCAGTTTACGTAAATAGATGTTGGTGTTGCATTTTGTAGGTAAGGATACAAACTCTGTGCTTTGGTTACCATCCCGGCACACAAAATCACAAATAAAAGATACAGTTTTTTCATTATAGTAGTTATTTAGTTGGCACAAAACTATTACTCTCCAACTCAATTGCTTTTAACATAATGTTACACTTCTTTTATGCTTACTTCCCTTAATTGTTAACTTTGTTAAGTTAATGCGAGAATCATCCCCATTAAATTATCATTTACAAAGTTCATTTTTCTGCATTTGAGAAACAACTTCACGTAAAGTACTATTTATTGATTTGAAAAGAGAGGTAATTTGCTCTTTATCTTGTGCTTCTCTAGCTAATTTTTCCAGCTCTTTTACCTTATCTACCATGGAAACTATCCCAAACATTTGTATGCTTGGTTTCATTTCGTGAACTAGATGATAGACTTCCATAAAATCATTACTAGCAATTTTTTCTTTTACTTTTTCTAGTATCTCGATGGTTTGTTCGACAAACATTTCCAACATAGAATCTATAAAACCCTCATTGCCTTTGTCTAAATCATATAAGGAATTCAGATTATATAATTTATTATTAGTCTCATTTTCCGAAAGTAAAGTGTTATTTTCAGTAACATGCTTAGCGATAGTTTCAATCATACTATTCTCATCGAAAGGCTTGGTTATATAATCATCCATTCCGGCTTCACGACATTTTTCAATTTCAGTTTTAAAAGCGTTAGCAGTAAGAGCGATAATCGGTATGGAAAGCTTCAACTCATTTCTTATAATTTTTGTTGCTTCAATACCGTCCATTTCCGGCATTTGAATATCCATAAGAATGACGTCAAATTTTTGTTTTCTCAGAATTTCTAGTGCTTCAATTCCGTTTGTAGCCTCAACTACTTTACAATTGAAGTATTTTAAAGAATTTTGAGCAACCATTCTATTTAAATCATTGTCTTCTACCAAAAGAACCGATATATTGTCTATTCGTATTGATTTTTTCTCAGTGTGCTCCCTTTTTATATTTTTCTGATTTCCTTTTTTTAAATTAAGATTAATGCGTATTGTTGTTCCTACATTTTTCTCACTTTCCACTTCAATATTGCCTTCCATTAATTGAACCAACTCTTTAGTTATTGCCATTCCTAAGCCTGTACCTCCAAATTTCCTGGTTATTTCTTTGTCTTCTTGAGAAAATTTACTGAAAATAAAATCAACAAAACTCTTATCGATTCCTATTCCTGTATCAGAAATAGAAATACTTAATTCCTGTGAAGTATTACTGTCTTTTATGACTTCACAACTAACCGTTACTTGTCCGTGGTGGGTAAATTTTAAGGCATTACCAATGAGATTAAACAATATTTGTTCCAATCGTAAGGCATCCCCTTTTAAGACTTTATGAATATTTTTTGAAATATTAGTGGTTAGTTTCAATCTTTTTTGCTCTGCTTTGGGTTGAAGAACCTTGACGACATTTTTAATAGTATTTTCAAAAACAAAATCTTCATAGTCTAGAGACATCTCGCCAGATTCAATTTTTGACATATCTAAAACATTACTGATAATTGCCAAAAGATGTTTGGAGGCAATAGTACTGTTTTCGATATAACTCTTTTGAATTTCAGTAACGTCTTGCTTTTCCAATTCCCTTAAAAAACCAATAATTGCATTAAGCGGTGTGCGAATTTCATGGCTCATATTGGCCAAAAAAGCTTCTTTTGCTTTTGAGGCTTCCTGGGCTTTTACTTTTTCCTTTTCGAGGTCAATTTCCAACTGCTTTTGTTCGGTTATATCCAAATGAATCCCGATAGAACCAACTAGTTTTCCTGTGTCATCATATTCTGGAGCTCCTCCAATAGTCCACCATCTTAATTCACCTTTTTTATTTTTTACAGGCATTTGATAAACATCGGAAATTCCTTCTTTCCTCATTTCGCTTTTCGCCTTCATTATCTCCAAATTCTCTTCAGAAATAAAAAGCTGAGATGCCTTTTTTCCCAGAATTTCGTCCATTTCAAAACCCGAAATAGATAAAAAACTCTGATTGGCAAATTGAATAACTTCGTCATTATCGACCACCATTAAGCCCAAATTCATATTGGCAATAATATTTCGGTATTTTTCTTCTTGAGATTTTAGATTGTTTTCTGCATTTTTCCTTTCTGAAATATCCTGAATGAAGGAACAAAAAAATAGTTCTCCGTTCTGCTTTATAGGAATGATGGAAATTTCTATTGGGAATTCGGTCCCGTTTCTTTTTAAGCCCGTAATTTCGAAATGCTTGTTTAAAACCGGTCCATCACCTGTTTTCATATAATGCTTCATTCCTCTATTATGCGCCTCTACATATTGTTCAGGAATAATTATTTCAGACAAAACTTTGCCTATTACTTCTTCTTTTTCCCAACCAAAAATAGTTTTGGCAGGGTTATTCCAAAAAATAATTTTCCCATCAACATCAATTGTAATGATGGCATTTAGTGAAGCATTCATAATAAGCCTGCTTCGCTCTTCACTTTGTTCTAAAAGATTATGGGTTTGTATTCTTTGGGTTACATTAGCATATTTCCAAAGATGACCTTTATATTCATTATTAATAAAAATGGGGATATACTCTCTTTCTAAAAATTTACCATCAACTGTTTGAAATAATTCATTAGTTACAATTTTTTTTTCAGCTATAATCTCATTGACTCTTGTGCTAAAATTTTCAGATTCTTTAAACAAGCTTTTGCAATGCTCTTCCGAGTTTATATAATGTTCACCAATCATGTGTTCTGGAAGCATTGGAATGGAAAACATATCACAAAACTTTTTGTTTGTAAATACTATTTTTCTATTCTCATCTTCAACTAAAATACCCGACTGAAGGCTCTCTAATAATGTCTTTAATAATTCAACTGTACTTGAAAGGCGAGTTTCTGTCTCTTTTCTTTTTCTGATTTGTTCGTTTAAATACTTATCTCTTTCAAAATCCAAATAGGAATCATTGATTGTCTTTAAAAATGATTTTAATTCATTGTTTTCTGTAAATTCAGGAGTCAAATGCTTTTTAACTTGTTTATCTAAAAGTTCATGTAAATCCATAATTAATCAATTTGATTATACAAATGAGGACAGCATTATTACAGTAAATATTTTTTTATAACTCCATAGCCACTTTAAAACAAGAGTTTTGATTTGTTTTATTTCCAATGAAGTTTTAAATCAATTACTAAAATACGAAAAAGAAAGAAAAAACTTACTATTATTTTTAATTATTTAAGCATAGAAATATAGTGCTAACGTTAATTTACAATTCATCCAAAAAAAAAATCCCGCTCTTCAGCGGGATTTAATATTTATGAGTACATTTTCTTTCTTAACTCCTGAATCTTTTCATCTTCCAGATATTCATCAAATGTTGTGTAACGATCAATGACTCCGTTTGGTGTAATTTCTAACACACGGTTGGCCACAGTTTGTGCAAACTCGTGGTCATGTGTTGTAAACAATACAGAACCTTTAAAGTTTTTTAATGAGTTATTAAACGCTGTAATTGATTCTAGATCTAAGTGATTTGTTGGTTCATCCAACATCAAAACGTTAGCACGCATCATCATCATACGAGATAACATACAACGTACTTTTTCTCCTCCTGATAACACACGGCCTGTTTTTAATGCTTCTTCTCCAGAGAAAATCATTTTCCCTAAGAAACCACGAACGTACACTTCATCGCGCTCTTCTTCGGTTTTTGCCCATTGGCGTAACCAATCGACTAATGTTAAATCGTTTTCAAAGAAACTATGGTTGTCACCCGGTAAATACGATTGATTGGTTGTAATTCCCCAATCGAAAGTTCCTGAATCAGGTGTCATATTGCCATTCAAAATTTCATAGAAAGCTGATGTAGCACGTGAATCTTTTGAGAAAACGACAACTTTATCGCCTTTAGCCATATTTAAATCGACATTTTTGAATAAAACATCACCATCGGCAGAGGCACTTAAATTCTGAACATTCAAAATTTGATCTCCTGCTTCACGCTCTGTATCAAAAATAATCGCTGGATAACGACGGCTCGATGGTTTGATATCGGATAAATTCAATTTATCGATCATTTTTTTACGGGAAGTCGCTTGTTTCGATTTCGCCACATTCGCACTAAAACGACGGATGAATTCTTCTAACTCTGCTTTTTTCTCTTCGGCTTTCTTGTTTTGTTGCGCACGTTGTTTTGCGGCCAACTGAGATGATTCATACCAGAAAGTATAGTTTCCTGAATAATGGTTAATTTTTCCAAAATCGATATCTGAAACGTGTGTACAAACTGCATCTAAGAAGTGACGGTCATGCGATACAACCAATACTGTATTTTCGTAATTTGCTAAGAAGTTCTCTAACCAACCGATGGTTTCAAAATCCAAGTCGTTGGTAGGCTCATCCATAATTAATACGTCAGGATTTCCAAACAACGCTTGTGCCAAAAGCACACGTACTTTCAGTTTTCCTTCCATTTCACTCATTAATGTATAGTGGTAATCGGCAGAAATTCCTAAGTTAGATAACATGGTTGCAGCATCTGAATCGGCATTCCAACCATTCATTTCTTCAAATTGCACTTGTAATTCACCTATTCTATCGACTTTATCGTCGGTATAATCGGCATACAAATCATCCATTTCTTTCTTCACAGCAAAAAGGGTTTTGTTCCCCATTAATACTGTTTCTAACACGGTATATTCGTCGAACATATTGTGGTTTTGGTTTAAAACCGACATACGTTTTCCTGGTTCCAAAATAACACGACCCGAAGTTGGATCGATATCACCTGAAATTATTTTTAAAAAAGTAGATTTTCCAGCACCGTTGGCTCCGATAATTCCGTAGCAATTGCCTTGTGTAAAGGTTACGTTTACTTCGTCGAATAAAATTCGCTTACCAAATTGTACTGATAAATTTGAAACTGTTAACATTGATTTATTTTTTTATAAAAAGTGTTGCAAAAGTAGAAAAAATAGTGGAGTTTTGGAGCAATACTTTATAATATCTGTAAGTTTAATTTAACTGTCTATTAACAACATTATATTAATTATAAAAATACATTTGCTCTATCATAAACTAACTTTCAATGATCGCCTATTTTAAAAAACTACTATTTTTAACTCCAATAGCGTCAATTACACTTTTATGCTCTTGTAGTCAAGGTCATAAAGTTGATGGGTATGTGGCCTATTTTGGAGGTGAGATTATAAATCCCAATTCTAAGTTCGTGTATCTATGCAAGGACAATGAGGTCATTGATACTATTAAATTAGATGACAAGAACAGATTCCTTACTAAATATGATTCACTTGCGCCAGGCATGTATACTTTTAAGCATGAACCTGAATACCAATACATTTATTTTGACAAAAATGACAGTTTGATGATTCGTTTAAATACAAACGAATTTGATGGCTCACTTACTTTTTGTGGCCGAGGAGATGAAAAGAATAATTTCTTAATGGAGCTTTTCCTTAAAAATGAGGAAGATAGAAATGCTTCATTTGATTTGTTTGACAAGGATTTTAAAACCTTTTCAAAAGCGATTGACAAAGATTACAACGCTACTAAAGCATTTTATTTAAGACGTCAAACAGAAGTAAATTGGAGTGAAGATTTCGATTTGTATGCCAAAAATATGTTAGACATGCATTATTTAGGCAAAAAAGAGATGTATCCTTTTGTACACCAACGAAGAACCAATGAAGATGTTTGTAAAAACTTACCAAAAGATTATTACGGATTCAGAAAAGACATTGATTACAATAATGAGAAGTTAACTAATTTTTCTCCTTTTGTACGTTATCTGACTTCAATGCTAAATAATGTGACTTGTAAGAATGACGAAAAATATTTGGAAAACAATATCAAAAAATTACATATTGCCGATTCAATATTTACTAATGTGAAGATTAAAAACGCCATTTTAAACAATATTGCGTTTATGTATTTACTTGAAGATCAAAACGTGGTAAACAACAAAGAATTCCTCAAAGAATACTTTAAACTTTCAACGGATAAAGAGAAACAAAAAGAAATTAAAAAGATTGGAGAATCAATCCAAATGTTAGCACCTAACAAACCGCTGCAAAAAGTGGATCTGATTGATGCTAAAGGAAATGCAATAGATATAAAGAATCTATTTAATAAAAATACCGTGGTTTTCTTTTGGACATCGGAAGCAAAATCTCACATGAATTCAGCTCATAAAAGAGCATTAGAGTTACAGGCGAAGTATCCAAATTGGAATTTTGTATCCATTAATATCGATCATTCAAGGGATGCCTGGAAAGAGACCCTTTCTAAATCTAATTTCAAAAAGACTACCGAATTACACGCCGCTAATTTTGAAGATTTGAAAGAAAAATGGGTAATAACAAAAATACACCGTGTCATGCTGGTAAATCCAGACGCGACTATAAAAAATGGATTTGTAAATTTATTTGATGCACAATTCGAATCCTATCTTAAATAAACCAAACAATTTTTTTAAGAAAAGAAAAAAGCGATTTCAATTGAAATCGCTTTTTTTGATTTATCTAAATGTAGATTATTTATTTCCTTTTTCGTAGTCAGCAATAAACTGAGCGATACCAATATCAGTTAATGGGTGTTTTAATAATCCCATGATAGAGGATAAAGGTCCAGTCATTACATCGGCACCAATTTTAGCACAGTTTACTACGTGCATTGTATGACGAACTGAAGCTGCTAATATTTGAGTTTCAAAACCGTAGTTATCATAAATTTGACGGATTTCATCAATTAAGTTCAAACCATCTGTAGAAACATCATCTAATCTTCCTAAGAAAGGAGAACAATACGTTGCGCCTGCTTTAGCCGCTAACAAAGCTTGTCCAGCCGAAAAAATCAATGTCACATTTGTTTTAATCCCTCTATCAGAAAAATATTTACAAGCTTTGATTCCTTCAGCAGTCATTGGTAATTTTACTACGATTTGCTCGTGTAAGTCTGCCAACTCTTCACCTTCTTTAATCATGCCTTCTAAATCCATTGCATTTACTTCGGCACTAACATCACCTTCAACAATATTACAAATGTCTACGTAATGTTTTAAAATATTATTTTTTCCGGTAATTCCTTCTTTTGCCATTAATGATGGGTTGGTTGTAACTCCATCTAAAACACCAAGTGCTTGTGCTTCTTTGATTTGCTCTAAATTAGCAGTGTCAATAAAAAATTTCATCTGATTTTATTTAAAAATTATAGTTGTGTACTTGTTAACTTAAACATTATTAAATCTTCTACTGTCTTCGATTCAAATTCTGTATTTTGAATAAAGTTAAACTTTACTAATGCGTTTATTGAAGACGTATTGTTTTTATCGGTAAAAGCCTCAATTGTTTGCAAATTTAGTTCATTAAATCCAAAATTAATAACTTTTGATAGTGCTTCTTGCATAAATCCTTTACCATGAAATTCTGGAGCTAATTCATAACCTATTTCTGCTGAATCATTTTCAAAATTGAAATTCCAATAACAAATAGAACCGGTATTCTGTTTAGTCTCTTTACTGTAAATCATCCAAGTAATTCCTTTTTTTTCTTTAAAATCAGAGATTCTATCAACAATAAACTGTTTGACTTCTTCTAAGGAAGATTTTTTTCTGCCAATAAATTTATTGTTGGCATCATTGTTTCTAATTTCAAATAAAAAATCAAGATCATTCATTGAAATTTCATTCAAAATAAGTCGCTCCGATTCTAGCGTCAAAAAATTATTTGGGAAATTTATCATTTCAATTTATAATGATTCATTAGCATTTTTTCATAGACTGTATCCGGAAGAATTCGTTTCAAAACAATAGAAAACTTCTGCATAAAAGCGCCTACTTTATAATGAATTTTAGGTTTGGAAGTTTCTATAATTTTATAAACCGCTTCAGCCATTTCGTTTGGATTACTTCCGCTATCAACGTGTTCATCCATTGATTTCAAGGTATTTCCATATGGAATTTCATAAGCTGAGCCTTTAATCACTGGTGCGTGGTAACGGCCTGCGGCAATATTAGTGGCAAAATCGCCAGGAGCAATGTTGGTAATATGAATACCGAAAGATTTGGTTTCCATACGCAACGCTTCGGTAATCAATTCTAAAGCGCCTTTTGAAGCCGAATAAATGCCACGATATGGCAATCCCATATAACCTGCAATTGACGTTATATTGATTATTAACCCTGTTTTTTGAGTTCTCATTTGAGGCAAAACGGCTTTCATCACTTCGATAGGTCCAAAGAAATTCGTGTCAAAATGGTTTCTAATTTCTTGTGTTGGAATTTCCTCAATAGGTCCTGTAATTCCTACACCGGCATTGTTAATGACAACGTCTATCCTACCCGATTTCGAAATTACTTCTGCAATAGCGTTTTGAATTGAATTGACATCGCGAACATCTAAAGACACTAATGGAAATACCGAATTTTGAATTCTTTCCGGATTTCTACTTGTACCATAAACAATGAATCCTTTTTGGTGAAGAAACTCACCAATTGATTTCCCAATTCCTGATGAACCTCCAGTAATTAAAACAACTTTACTCATAATTAATTTCAATATCAATATTCAATTTCAATGACAAAAATTGAATGTTTATAATAATTTTATTCCCAATCCGGGTTTATCTAAAATTTCTATTTTACCGTTTATTATTCTACTCCCGTTAGCGATATCATTAGCGATTAAATTGGCTCCATCTAAATCGGCATAATCTACTAATGGTGCTAAAACGGCTCCTGCTGATATTCCAATAGTAGATTCGGTCATACAACCTATCATGATTTTAAACCCTTTTTTTCTAGCCTCAGCAATTAATTCTAATGCCGGTGTTAAACCTCCACATTTCACTAATTTGACATTGATACTTTTATAATGTGGTTGTAAAGAATGTAAATCGGTCACTTCTTTACAATCTTCATCAGCCATCCAATTGGCAAATAAATTGTTATGCAAAACCGAATAATGATCAGTTTTCATAGGCTGTTCAATATAAGTAAATTTCGAAGAATTTACATTGTTTTCTAACCAAATACAGTCTTCAGCGGTAAAACTTCCGTTGGAATCTAGAGCAATGTTTTCATCTAATGCCACTAATTTCTGAATCGATTCCTGATTCATGTGATTGCATTTGACTTTAAATTTATTCCAAGAAGATGCAGCAATTTTTTTGATTTGCTCTTCAACAGAGGCAATACTAATGGTAATAGAGGATTCTGGGACGAGCTGAGTTGGTATCGAATTGAGTTCTAAAAAGCTTTTACCTTCTAATTTACCAAACAAATCCCAATAGGCACAGTCTAAAGCTGAACGCAAAAAAACAGGCAAATCTAAATTTAATAAAAAATTATAAAAATATTGAGGTTCGAGTATTTCATGACTATCAATTAAAGTTTTAACAGAGGTTAGTTTTTTTGTAAAATCAGCTAAGTTTATTTGGTAATAATCAATTGCGGTACATTCTCCATAACCCGAAGAACCTTGATGTGTAAGGGTAATTATTAGCGCTTCTCTGTGCGAATAGCTTCCATAGGAAATAGCAAAAGTTTCCTTTAGATTAAATCGAACTATTTGCCAAGATACATTCATGAGAAACGGAATATCTATAAACAAAAAAATCTGAACAATGTCAGATTTAAAAAAAATGGCAAGCGACCTACATCGCACCGCTCAACCACATACCTTTGCTGCGTTCCCACCCTGGAGGAGTCTGCAGGAGCTGGTCGTGTAGGACTTGCCGATGCAAATATACAATCTTTTTGTATTTTTGCAAGCGCATTTTTTTATATAAAATGATGTTGTATATTGTATTCGAAAAATAATTTAAAATGAAAAAATATAATCTATTAACAATCACTTCATTAGTTCTATTATTAAGTAGTTGTGCCAACGATAAAAAAAATTTATTTTCTATAGATGATTCACAATTTAAGTTGTTATACCACCAAGATGAAGCCATTTCGCTTGTTGTAAAAAATAAAAAAGAGAAAACTATTGACTCGATTATCTATTTTAACAATGACATAAAAATTGGTTCTGTAAAGGGTAATTCAGCTTTTAATTATAATATCAATCAAGGGAAATTAGGTTATCAAAACTTAAAAGCAATAGTACATTTTGAAGGTGATACCACGCAAGTATCGACAAGAGTTGAAGTCGTTTCAAATATTGAACCTAAAATGTTAGGTTATAAAACAATCAATACCTATCCGCATGATGTAAAAGCTTTTACGGAAGGTTTGGAGTTTTATAATGATTACTTGTATGAGAGCACTGGGAGAAATGGTGAATCTAACTTTAGAAAAACAGATTATAAAACAGGGAAAGTATTGCAACAAGTGAATTTAGACCCAAAATACTTTGGTGAAGGAATTACTTTTGTGAACGGAAAATTATTTCAGTTGACATGGCAAGAAAAAACTGGATTCATTTACAATGCGACCACTTTAAAAGTTGAAAAAACATTTCAATACGACAAAAATATTGAAGGTTGGGGAATGACAAACGACAAGCAGTTTATTTACCAATCGGACGGGACGGAGAAAATTTGGAAAATGAATCCAGAAAATCAAAAAATGATTGATTTTATGAACGTTTACACCAATACCAGCAAAATAAAAAGCGTAAATGAATTAGAATGGATTGATGGAAAAATCTACGCAAATATTTGGCAAAAGGACGCTATTGCCATTATTAACCCTCAAAATGGAGCCGTTGAAGCGGTAGTTGATTTATCTGGATTACGCAAAGAAGTAACCAATCCTGAAGCTGAAGTTTTAAACGGAATTGCTTATAACCCTAAAACAAAAACCATTTTTGTAACGGGTAAAAACTGGAATAAGTTATTTGAGATAAAAATTGAATAGTGAACTATATTCAATTGTGGATGTAAATTGTAAATCAGCTCTACGAGTTGGTATAATTAGGGATTTAGTGATTTTTGGCTATTTTTGCAAAAAAATATGAACCTGTAAATCTGAAGTCATAAAATAAATTGACTAAAAATTAAAACTAAATGAAAAAATACCTACTTATCCTTTTAACAACAATTTTTACCCTTAATTGTCATTCCCAAATTACCTTTGAAAAAGGATATTACATTAACAATTCAAATCAAAAAACCGATTGTCTTATAAAAAACATTGACTGGAAAAACAATCCAATCAACTTTGATTTTCAACTATCAGAAAACACTGAAATACAAACAATTAACATATCATCAGTTAAAGAATTTGGAATTTATAATATCTCAAAATATGTAAGGGAAACAGTTAAAATCGATAGATCAAGTGAAAACATTAATAATTTGAGTTATGACAGAAACCCTACATTCAAGGATGAAGAACTTTTTTTGAAAGTTTTAATTGAAGGGAAATCAAATTTATATGAATACGTTGATGGCAACTTAATAAGGTACTTTTACAATAAAGAAAATTCTCCTGTTGAGCAATTAATTTTTAAAAGTTATAAAACCAATGAAAATAATATTGGTCAAAATAATAGATTTAGACAACAGTTATTGAATGATTTGAAATGTCCAAATTTCAAAATGAGTAAATTTCAAAACATAGATTATAGGAAGAGTGATTTGATAAAACTCTTCACTGAGTACAGCAAATGCAATGATATCGAATCGAATAATTTTGAACAAAAAGTTGAAAGAGATTTATTTAATTTAACATTTAGACCTCGTTTTAATAGTTCATCATTAACAATAGAAAACTATATTACAAACTATTGGGATACTGATTTCGGAAATAAAACAGGGTTTGGATTTGGTATTGAAGCCGAATATATTTTACCTTTTAATAAAAACAAATGGTCTATCTCTATTGAACCAACCTATCAGAGTTTTAAGTCTGAAAAGACAACTAACGTAAGTGATGTATCAGGTGGAAAAAGAATTGCTCAAGCAAATTATAATTCTGTTGAAGTTCCAACAAGTTTAAGACATTATTTTTTTCTTAATAATAATTCTAAAGTTTTTATAAATGTTTCATACATCTTTGATTTAAGTACAAAATCTTCAATCGAATTTAGAAGGGCTGACGGTTCTCATCTTGAAACATTTGAAGTTGAAACAAGAAATAATATGGCATTTGGAGTGGGTTATAAACTCTATGATAAATTTAGCGTAGAATTTAGATATCAAACAAGCAGAGAAATTTTAGGAAATTATCTATTCTTGAATTCAGATTATAAAACTTCATCAATTATATTTGGATATTCAATTTTTTAAAATAACAACGATAGCGTGGATTTGTAAATTCACGCTATCGTTAATTAAAATTGAATCAGTTTAAAAGCTAAAATTAGATGAATAAGTTACTAGATTTTATCATAATACATCGCCTTTACAATACCATCTGACAATCCAATTTTAGGGACGTAGATTTTAGTAGCACCACTCCATTTCATCGCGTTTAAGTAAATTCGAAGGGCGTGAATAATAACATCGGCACGGTCTGTGTTTAAAGCCAACTCAGCAATACGTTGTTCGTAGGTTAGAGAATTTAAATATTGATATTGTGTATTCAAATACATATAAGACAAAGGCTTGTCCAGCGCTTTTTCAGACAGCTTGAATATTTTATTGATATTTCCTCCTGAACCTATTAATGTTACATTTTCGTAAGGCTCGACATTGGTTTTAATCCATTTTTCGATTTCTTCCCAAACTATATCATTGACCATATTATTTAACAAACGAACCGTTCCGTTTTTGAATGATTTTGAAGCAATCATTTTTCCATCAGAAAACAGAGAAAACTCAGTACTTCCACCACCCACATCAACATAAAGATAAGTTTGTTCTGTTTTTATAAATTGATGTAAATCAGATGAAGCGATAATGGCAGCTTCTTTTTTACCATCAATAATTTCAATTTTAATATCTGCTTTTTTCTTAATAATATCTGCAACTTCTTTTCCATTATAAGCCTCACGCATCGCAGAAGTGGCACATGCCATATAACGTTCTACTTTATACACTTTCATGAGTAATTTGAATGCTTTCATGGCATCGACCATTCGGTCAATATTTTCTTCGGTAATTTCACCAACCGTAAAAGCATCTTGCCCTAAACGAATAGGCACTCGAATTAAGGCACTTTTATTGAATTGGGTTTCTTTACCTTGTTGCTCCACAACATTGGCAATCAAAAGGCGCATGGCATTTGATCCGATATCGATGGCGGCGTATTTTTTTATTGAAATCATCTACTTAATTGATTCGTTTATTTGACTAATTTACTTTCTCAGCCAAAATCTCCATTTTATCTCTGTAATACTTATAGGTTTCGAGTTGTGCTCTAAACATAATGTGTTTCCCTCTCATTCTATATTTGTTATCCAATTTTTCTGAATGATAACGAACTTTTACGTTTCCTTTCCAGCCTATATCAAATGTATCGATTAATTCATTTTTAATATTTTGGTCGTATATAGGGCATGTCACTTCTACACGGGCATCGATGTTTCTAGTCATAAAATCGGCAGAAGAAATAAATACATCTGGGTCGTTATTATTGCAAAAAATATACACTCGAGAATGTTCCAAGTAATTATCGACAATAGAAATAGCTTCAATATTCTCGCTCATCCCTTCTACTCCAGGAATAAGTGAACAAATACCTCTAATAATTAATTGCACTTTTACTCCTGCCCGACTTGCATCATACAATTTATCTATCATTTTATTATCTGACAGACTGTTCATTTTTAACTTAATATAAGATGGTTTTCCTAAGCTAGCGTTTAAAATTTCTCGGTCAATTAATTTATAAAAACGAGTTCGTGTATAATGAGGAGATACAATTAAATGTTTGTACCTATATATACGGTAGTTGATTTGAAAAAATTCGAAAACCTTTGAAACGTCTTTTAAAATTTGTTGATGCGCCGTAAACAAGGTAACATCAGTATATACTTTTGCTGTTGATTCGTTGAAATTTCCTGTGGAAATAATGCCGTATCGTTTTAATTTTCCATCATCAATACGTTCAACCAAACAAATTTTGCTGTGTACCTTTAATCCTTTTACACCAAAAATAAGTTCAATACCTTCCGTTTGCATTTGCTCAGCATAAGAAATGTTACTGGCTTCGTCAAAACGGGCTTGCAATTCGATTTGAACGGTTACTTTTTTTCCGTTTTTAGCCGCATTGATTAAAGAACTTACAATTTGTGAATTCTTTGCTAACCTATATAAGGTAATTTTAATGGCCGAAACTTTTGGATCAAGCGCTGCTTCACGCAAAAATTTAATGATGTATGAAAATGATTGATATGGTGCATTTACCAAATAATCTTTATGTTCAATTTTTTTAAGAATACTTCCTTCTAGGCTTAAGTTTTCAACTGGTAATGGAATATTAGTTTTATATAACAAATCATATCTTCCTAAACTTGGAAAATCCATATAATCGCGGCGGTTATGATAGCGTCCACCAGGGATGATACTTTCTTTAGCATCGATACCCATATTTTTCAAGAAAAACTTTAAGGTATCCTTGTCGATCGTTTGATCATAAATAAAACGTACAGGCTCCCCTATTCTTCTGTCTTTTACACTCGAAGATATTTTTTCGATAAAACTTTTGTTCAAATCACTATCCAAATCTAACTGTGCATCACGTGTAATTTTTATCATGTGTGCAGAAATACTTTCGTAGTCGAAAATATTAAAGATATTATGCAAATTGTAACGAATTAAATCATCAAGAAGAATAATGTACTGCTTGTCATTATTTGACGGAAGGACCACAAAACGGTTGATTGTTTTTGGAATTTCAATTACTGCATAACGAATATCTTTTTTAAGCTTAATTTTCTCTAAAATCGAAGAACTTTCACTGGTTTTCATTACCAATTTTATAGCCAAATAACCTGAAGTATCCTTAAGCAACGGAAACTCATCAAGATCATTCAATATAATGGTAACCAATTCTGGACTTACTTTTTGGATAAAAAAATCTTTGACAAAGTTTTCCTGTTCTTTATCAATTTCGGTTTCATTGATGATGAAGATGTTTTCTTTTTCAAGTTCATTTTCAATAATACTTAAAATACGTAAGCTTTCTGATTGTTGATCGATTACGGTTTCGGTGATTTCTTTAAGTAGTTTTTGTGCTGAAATTCCGCCTAATATTTTTTCGGCCGATTCTCCAGACATACTTAAACGTCTTATGGCTGCGTAACGAACTCTAAAAAATTCATCTAAATTATTCGAAAAAATTCCCAAAAAACGCATTCTGTCTAATAACGGAACGCGCTCATCTGCGGCTTCTTGCAAAACCCTAAAATTAAATGCGAGCCAACTCTTCTCTCTGTCTATATATCTATTCTCGGTAACTGACATTTTTTAAATCTCTTTTGGAAATAACGTTTTAATAATCTTTCCTTTATTAATCGTTTCCCAACTGTTTTGCTCAAATTGTATGAATACAAAACCAGCTGTAGGAACATTCGTTATAAATTTATTTCCAAATTTATTGACAAAATTTGTAATTGCCTCATTATGTCCAAAAAGAATTAAGTTTTCAATGCTATTATCACATTTTTTTATTTCATTTTCCAATTGTTCTTCGCTGAAAGTGTATAGTTTGTCTTTAAAAACAATATCATCCTGATTGAGTTGTGTGCTTTCGACAAACAAAAAAGCAGTTTCTCTAGCTCTTACAGCATTACTACTCCAAATACTCAAATGATCAGGAAGAATATCTTTAGCCATTTTGCCGACTTTAACAATACTCTCTTTCCCTCCTTCGGTAATAGGACGTTGTTTATCTAAAACTGGGAAATCCCAACTCGATTTCGCGTGTCTAACTAAAATTAGTGATTTCATGAATTAACCTTAAATAATTAGTTATAAAGTTATCAAATTCTAAATTAAACTAAGGAATTACAAAAAAAATGTTAATCGTAGATAATAATTGTACGTTTATCGAAAAAACATAACTTGTTGATTATGATATAATTTAAAGTAATAAATTAGCCATGTTAAAGTTAATGAAAAAGCTTTAAACAAAAATTTCCATAAACGTAAATTCAAAATACCACACTCGAATTTACTACTTGATTAACCCAAAACAATCGATTCCCTTTAATTGGTTTTAGGATTATTGTTGTAACAATTTATTGTTACAGCCGATTTTTTGTCTCTTTTTTTAACTAAAAAGTCAAGTTTATGAAAAATAATACTCTATTATTCTCGAAAAAAAGTTTTGGACAAGTGTTTATTTTACTTGTTGTTTTTCTGTTTGGAAATGCCTCTTTTGGACAAGATGCTGATGCTTATGAATGCAATATTTGTACTTCACAAGACATCAGTATTGAAAAAGTTGAACTGGTTTCAACTACACCAGACGGGTCTGGAGGCTATTTACCGCTACCTACTTCATGTTTAAGTGGTAGTACTGTAGATGGATATTTGAAAGTTACATTGGATCAGAATGCCACAACACGATATGGTGTTCATATCGAAGCTGATGTTTTTGTCAATAATGCACTGCAACAACACATCTGGTTTGAAAGTTGTGCAGAAAGTAGTTCAGGAACATATTACATCTATATGCCTAATTTTCCTTCTTTTATAAGTTGGACTTGTGGTGAAGTTTTGTCCCTTAAAAATATCATTATTGGCTGGGGAGTTTCAAATGCTAATAATGTTTGTAATACCGGTGATTGTGACCTTGGCCCTCATTGTTTTAAGTATGATCTTAGTACAAACTTAGTTGTAATTACACCTATTAACCCAAGTTTTACGGCAGTTGGAATTTGTCCTCCTAATGCTGCTGCTCAAACTTATACTTTTACTTCTACCGCAACTGGTGGGGTTAATTGTGCACTTCCTCCTCCTTACTCATCATACAAATGGGATATTACAAAAAATGGAGTTCCAATTTCTAATCCTAGTCCTAGTATACCAGACTCTCCTTTTTTTGGTACTCCTTTAACTATAGATTTTTCAGATTATGGTGGCGCTGGAGATTATGAAGTTACATTAACCGTTGTTGATTGCAACACTCCTCCTACAACTGCAATTAGTTTACCTCGACTAATTTCTGTAGAATCTTGCTGTGTTCCATCGGCAACTTGTCAATTGGCTAATATTGATGCTGAAGGATGTACTATTCCAACTGCATTCACAAACCCTTCAGATGTTTTTAATTTTAATGCTTGCGGAAAAACTGCTACTATAACAAGTAGTGACTCAGGTGATCAATTAGTGTGCTCTGATGGTGATGGCGCTGAATTTACGAGAACATATACATTATTATATGATGGAGTTCCATTTACAACGTGTGTTCAGAATATCAAAATAAATGACACAACACCTCCAATAATAACAGCGGCTTCAAATCTAACCGTAGAGTGTGATGGAAGCGGAAATGCACAAGCTTATGCGGCATGGATTGCCAATCATGGTGGTGCAACGGCTAGCGATAATTGCTCTAGTGTAACTTGGTCTAATTCATCAACTACATTGAGTAATTTATGCGGAGCCACTGGATCAGCCACAGTAACTTTTACAGCGACTGATGATTGTGGTAACGATAGTACTTCAACAGCGACTTTTACTATTGTTGATACTACAGATCCAATAATAACAGCGGCTTCAAATCTAACTGTAGAGTGTGACGGAAACGGAAATGCTCAAGCTTATGCCGCATGGATCGCCAATCATGGTGGTGCAACTGCAAGTGATACTTGTTCTAATGTAACTTGGTCTAATTCATCAACTACATTGAGTAATTTATGTGGAGCCACTGGTTCAGCTACGGTAACTTTTACTGCTACTGACGATTGTGGTAACGATAGCACTTCAACTGCAACTTTCACTATTGTTGATACTACTGAACCAATAATAACAGCAGCTTCAAATCTAACTGTAGAATGTGACGGAAACGGAAATGCACAAGCTTATGCCGCATGGATCGCCAATCATGGTGGTGCAACGGCTAGCGATACTTGTTCTAATGTAACTTGGTCTAATTCTTCAACTACATTGAGTAATTTATGTGGAGCTACTGGATCAGCCACAGTAACTTTTACAGCGACTG
>JASLID010000173.1 GCA_030153045.1 Flavobacterium sp. | reverse complement strand
CGGCCGCCGCTGGCTCGCCAACGAAGGAGTCAGCAGATGTCGTCGCCACCCCCGTCGAAGCTGTGCCGCGTGCTCGATCGCGCCGCGAACGCGCCCCGATGGGTCACCGTCCTGCTCGCCCTGACCGCCGTCGCGATCACGACGATCGTCGCCGGTCACCGGCACCTGACCCCGACCCCGACCCCGGTGGCCGACGCCGCTCCGGCGACGTCGACCACGACGCCGTCGGCCGCGGCAGCCGACGTACGCCGGCCGCTCACGTCGCGCGACTTCGACCGGACCGCGGACCGCGAGGTCGAGCAGCGCGTCAAGCCGTCGATCCCGGTCGTCCGCAAGCCGATCCCCACGGTCCCCGTGGCGAGCAGCGACGCCGCCGAGACGGTGGCCGCCGCCGAGGCGTCGTCGTACAACATCCCGGGCCAGTGCCTGGGATGGGCGCGCGAGCAGGCCGACATCCCGTCGCGCTACGCCACCGCGGCGACGGCCTGGGACCACGCCTCCGGCCGGCACCCGCACGACCTCACGCCGCCGAAGGGCGCCGCCGTCTACTGGACCGGCGGCAGTGCCGGCGCCGGGCACATCGCCATCTCCGTCGGCCACGGCCGGGTGCGCTCCTCCGATGCCGGCGGCTCCGGCGTCGTCGCGACGATCTCGCTGCGCAAGCTCACCCGCGACTGGAGCCTGACGTACGTCGGCTGGGCCGACTCGATCAACGGCTACCGGATCCCCGGCATCGCCCGCACCTGAGCCACCGGCGGGTCAGTCGAAGACGTCCGGCTGGGTCGCGATGACCTGGTCCCAGAGCGGACGGAACTGGAACCAGCCGGCCAGCGGCTCGCCGATCTGCCGGCGCACCAGAGAGGCCGTCTCGTGGTCGATCTCCTTCGGCGTACCGGCCGCCATCGCGAGCAGCTGCGCCTGGCATGACCGCTCCATGGTGATGAACCACCAGGCGGCCGCGGCGACGGACTCACCGACCGTGAGCAGTCCGTGGTTCTGGAGGATGACGGCCTTGCTCGCCCCGAGCGCGGCAGCGATCCGGCGGCCCTCCTCGAAGTCGCTGACCACGCCCAGGTAGTCGGCGTAGAGGCCCTGGTCGCCGTAGAAGGCGCAGGCGTCCTGGGTGAGCGGCGCCAGCGGGATCCCGAGCGAGGAGAACGCCTTGCCGTGGAGCGAGTGCGCGTGTGCCGCGGCGACCGCCTCGGGGCGCGCCTTGTGGACCTCCGCGTGGATGCAGAACGCCGCCTTGTTCACCGGTCGCTTGCCGTGCAGCAGGTTGCCGTCGTGGTCGACCCGGATCAGGTCGGAGACCCGGATCTGGTTGAAGCTCATGCCGAACGGGTTCACCCAGAAGGTGTCCGGGAACTCGGGGTCGCGAGCGGTGATGTGGCCGGCCACGCCCTCGGAGAAGCCGAGCTTCCCGAACACCCGGAACGCGACGGCGAGCTCCTCCAAGCGATGCTGCCGCTCCTCCTCGAGCGAGAGGCCCATCGGCGGCAGCGGCAGGTCGAAGTCGTCGGGGATCGGGCCGACGGCGGCGCGGACGAGGTCGAGCACGTACGACGGATAGGTGACGGTGGTCATCGGGGGTTTCCTTCCAGCGGGTGAGCCAACGGAGACAGCGGGACGGGCGGTCAGTCGGTCGTAGGGAAGACGCGGATCGCGTCCGGCGGCAGCTCGACGGTGAGCTCGGAGCCGTGCGCCACCGGCGCGAGGGTGCGGACGACGAGGTCGGCGTCGCCGAGCGCGACGACGTAGCGGTAGTGGTCCCCCAGGAACGCCTCCGAGCGCACCTTCACGGTGACCACGTTGACCGCCTCCGCGGGTGCGCGGTTGGTGGGGTGTACGGCGATCCGCTCCGGCCGGACCGCCAGCCGGACGGTGCCGCTCAGGTTGGCACCGCCCGCGACCACCAGCGGCTGCCCGAGACCGGCGAGCCAGACTCGGACGACGTCGCCGGTGGCCGGCGCCACCTGCCCGGTCAGCAGGTTGGCGGTCCCGACGAAGTCGGCGACGAACGCGTCCGCCGGCTCGCTGTAGACCTGCTCCGGCGTGCCGATCTGACGCACCCGGCCCTGATCCATCACCACGATCCGGTCGCTCATCGAGAGCGCCTCGTCCTGGTCGTGGGTCACGAAGACGGTCGTCACCTGGATGCGCTGCTGGAGCGTCCGCAGCCAGTCGCGGGCACGTTCGCGGAGCTTGGCGTCGAGGTTCGAGAAGGGCTCGTCGAGGAGCAGCAGGTCAGGCGGGTGGGCGAGCGCCCGGGCCAGGGCGACCCGCTGCTGCTGCCCGCCGCTGAGCTCGTGGGGGTAGCGCCCGGCGTACTCCCCCAGCTCGACGAGGTCGAGCACCTCCTGCACGCGCGCGGCCCGGTCGCGGCGGGCGACCTTGCGGAGCTTGAGCGGGTAGCCGACGTTGTCGCGCACCGTCAGGTGCGGCCAGACGGCGTACGACTGGAAGACGACGCCGCAGTTGCGTCGCTCCGGGGCCACGTCGACGCGGCCGCCGTCGAAGACGACCCGGTCCCCGAAGCTGATCGTCCCGCGGTCGGGCGAGTGCAGGCCGGCGATCGACCACAGGGTGGTCGACTTCCCGCAGCCGCTCGGTCCGAG
>JASLID010000023.1 GCA_030153045.1 Flavobacterium sp. | reverse complement strand
CGACGTTTCCAGCACAGAAGAAGCAGTGGAGTACAATACCGTTTTCAAAAAGCTTTTAGATATTGGTGACTTTGTCGGAATTGAAGGTTATCTGTTCAAAACACAGGTAGGCGAAATCTCCGTACATGTAACTAAATTTACCCTTTTATCAAAAACATTACGTCCGCTACCAGTTGTAAAGACTGATGAAGACGGAAAAATTCACGATGCATTCGTAGATCCGGAATTACGTTACCGTATGCGTTATGTAGATTTAGCTGTGAATCCACATGTTAAAGATATTTTCATCAAGAGAACAAAATTGTTCAATGCTATGCGTGGTTTCTTCAACGACAAAGGATACTTTGAGGTTGAAACTCCGGTATTACAATCTATTCCTGGTGGAGCAGCTGCAAGACCATTTATTACACATCACAATGCATTGGATATTCCTTTATACCTTCGTATTGCAAACGAATTATACCTGAAGAGGCTAATCGTTGGTGGTTTTGATGGTGTTTACGAGTTTTCTAAAAACTTCCGCAACGAAGGAATGGACAGAACTCACAATCCGGAATTTACCGCTATGGAAATTTATGTAGCTTATAAAGACTACAATTGGATGATGGAATTTACCGAAAACTTATTGGAATATTGCGCTAATCAAGTTAATGGAACTTCTGAAGCTACTTTTGGAGAACACAAAGTAAATTTCAAAGCACCGTATGCAAGAGTAACGATGACCGATGCAATTAAACAATTTACCGGTTTTGATATTTCAGGAAAAAGCGAAGCGGAATTATTTGATGCTGCGAGAGGAATGGGTATCGAAGTTGACGACACAATGGGTAAAGGAAAATTGATTGACGAAATTTTTGGAGCAAAATGCGAAGGAAACTTTATTCAGCCAACATTTATTACAGATTATCCGAAAGAAATGTCACCGTTGTGTAAATCACATCGTGATAATCCGGAATTGACAGAGCGTTTTGAATTAATGGTTTGTGGAAAAGAAATTGCCAATGCTTATTCTGAATTGAATGATCCAATTGACCAACGCGAACGTTTTGAAGCTCAGATGGCACTTGCTGCTAAAGGCGACGACGAAGCTACGGGCATTATTGATGAAGATTTCTTAAGAGCTTTAGAATACGGAATGCCTCCAACTTCTGGTTTAGGAATTGGAATGGATAGATTGATTATGTTCTTGACTAATAATGCTTCGATTCAAGAAGTACTTTTCTTCCCGCAAATGCGTCCGGAGAAAAAAGCTCCTGAAATGTCTGCAGATGAATTAGAAGTTTATTCATTGGTCACTGAAGGCGAAACAATCCTTTTAAATGTAGCCAAAGAAAAAACAGGATTTAGCGGTAAAAAATGGGACAGTACTATTAAATCCTTAACTTCTAAAGGATTTATGAAAGTAACTAAAACAGACGAAGGGTTGTTTTTAGAAATAAAATAAAACCAATTCGAAATTATATAAAAAAAGGAACTCAATTGAGTTCCTTTTTTGTTTTACTTCTTAAGTGACAAATTGTACTGTAATCCAAAAACAAAAGTTCTCGGAGCCGCTGCTGTATAACTTGGTGCAGCCGTCGTTGTATTGCCTCTTGAAACATTATAAGCATACAATTTATCGGTTACATTCATCGCATTAACATACAACTCAATTCCTTTAAATTGATAACCAACTCTTGCATTAAAAATAGTGTATCCATCATATTTCACAGTGTTGACTTGATTTTGAAACCAACTCGAAACGAATTGACATTCGGCAGAAGTTCTGAAATTGGGTAACCATTTTGGGTAGTAACTCACTTCTGAATTTCCTGTCCATTTTGGAGCTGAAGGCATTTCGAAACCGTTTAAGTTTTTGATAGGATCGGATGGTTTGTCTGAGACTTTAAAATCAATAAAAGTATGCTGCGCCGTTGTACCACCCATTCGAAATTTTAATTGTTCGTTGGGACAATAGGTAAAAGCAAATTCCACTCCTTTATGACGCGTTTTTCCAGCCGATTGATAATCGGTAGAGTTGTCTGGCTGACGAATATTGAGCAATTCGTTTTTTCCATCCATATAGTAAAGCGAATATTCCAAGTTTACTTTCTTTTGAAAGAAGCTCAACCAACCTCCTATTTCGTAATTATTAAATTTTGCTGGTTCTAAATTATAATAGAATTCTGTTGCAATTCCAGTACTTCCGCCCGTTCCTGGTTTCGATCTAAAAATAGATGTCAACCCCGGTGGTGAAAACCCTTGAGAATAGTTTCCGTAAAATCCGGCATAAGACAATGGATTGTAGTTTGCTCCCAATTTGAAAGTAAACTGATCATACATTTTCTCTCCGCTTGATTGGTCAATATTGTTGGTATAATTCAAACTCATATTGTCGTAACGAGCTCCACCTGTAACGGTTAAATCCTCAATAGGTTTTATATTCAATTGTACAAAACCGGCTTGATTGTATATTTCAGCTTCATAATCTGCGAGGCGAATATCAGGTCGGTCAGCAACGATTTCATAACTACTAACTGTTTGTCCACCAGAGTTCAAATTGGCTTTCAAATCAATTTGATGTGCATTGTAATTTACTGGAGAATAATCGAAAAGTCCTCCAGCAACTAATGATCCACTTAAGAAATTAATTTTTTGATTGTGTTGACCAACAACACCGTAACTTTTAAAATTATTGGAATTTATTTCTCCTTTAGCAGTAGTTTGACCCGGATTCCAACGAATTCCATAAGAAGGATTTTGGCCTAATTTGTTATTTCTTGTAAAGGCTGTTATAGACGAATTTGCGTTTTCATTCCAATTTTTTTCCAATGAAATTTTACTTCGCAAAGCGTCTGATTTTCGATACGTAAAATCGGTAGTGCTTTTATACGTTCGGTTGTAAAAATCAGCTTCATTGACACTACCACTCATGTCAGAATAATACTGCCCGTAGAAAATAGTTCCAACCAATCGGGTTTTGGAATTGATGTTGTAATCAATTCTTCCATTAATATTATCTTTATTATAATCTGAAAATGTCATCCAAGAATCTTTTTGCAAACTAGACAATCCAGCGATGTGAAAACCTATTTTTCCAATGGTTGTTCCTCCAGCTGCTTGGAATCTTCTGTAACCAAACTGGTCGGTTTGTATGCCTAATTTTAGTTCGGGTTGTGATGCAGGTTTTAAGGAAATTAAATTCACTGCTCCACCTACTGCTTCTGGTCCGTAAAGAGATGAAACTGGCCCTTTTACGACTTCAATACTTTGTAAGTTGAATTGATTGATTTCCAATAACGCATTGTGATTAAAAACACCCATCGGACGGATAGGCAAACCATCTTCCAAGTACAAATAATAAGCATTAGTCGTCATAGGTTGACGAATAGCCATCGAATGCTGTTCATTTCCTAAATTAACCATTAAAACACCAGGCGTTTTATTAATGATTTCATAAACAGCGGTTGCTTTCGTTTCGTTTATGGTCTTTTGTGATATTTTAGAAATGGCGACAGGAACTTCTCTTTTTGAAGTAGCACTTCGGCTAGCAGTAACTACAATATCTTCAAGTAATTTAGTGTTTATGGAATCTTTTTTTATGGAATTTTGTCCATACAATATTTGTCCTAAAATCAATAAGACAAAGCATACTTTTTTCATTTTTAAAGTTTAATTATTGCATAATAATCTCCGTTGACCGAAGCCAATGAGAAATGTATTCCATTGAAGAACAATAGAATTAAATACGATTAAAAGAAATAATTAAACCGTGGGAGGGTGAAAAACAGAAATTGCGTTTTGGTGAAAATACAAATTAGAATATTTCACGTTGACTTCTTTTTCAACAGAAAAATTTACAGAAGCAATTTTAAACGAAGTGAGCTTTTCGATAAATAAAGTTTCGAATTCGTGATGTGAAGCTTTTTTATCTTGTGACATTGGATTTTCATTCTCAGAAACTTTAGCTAGCTCTTTCATCAAATGGCACTTTCCGTTACATTTTATTTCAGGTTTGGCTTTGTTTTCGCAAAGTTCTTTGACAATGTAATCATAGCGAATAACGTATTCTAAAACCGGAAGAATGGGTTTCATAACAAACAAGAATACGACGATAAGAATAGCTTTATTCACGACGCGAATTTACTTCATTAAAAATTATTTTAAGATTAAAGAAGACTTTTTTTCAGAAGAATTTAAACCTTTTTTAAATAATTCAGTCTTATCCATAAATCATTAAATTCAAAAAAACATGAAAAAAGTTGTTATTACCATCGCGTTAGCTTTAAGTTTAACTGTTACAATGAATGCACAGGAAAGACAAGCTAAAAACAGAGAAAATACAGAACAATTAACCCCCGAACAAAGAAACGAATTGCATCTAAAAAAGATGACGCTCGATTTAGATTTAACTCCTGCACAACAAAAGGAAATAGCTCCAATTATTTCTGAACAAAGCAGTAAGAGAGAAGCCAAAATGGCTGAAATGAAAGCCAATAAAGAAGAAAAAAAGCAATTAACAGCCAATGAAAAATTTGAAATGAAAAGCAAAATGCTTGACCAACAAATTGAACACAAAGCTAAAATGAAAAAGATCCTAACAAAAGAGCAATTTGAAAAATGGGAAGGAAATCAAGGAAAGAGAAAAATGCACATGCAAAGAAAACGAAAAGAGATGAAAAAATAATTTTTTTGCATATTTAAAAAAAATGTTTAGATTTGATTTCCTTAACATTAAACAAATTATGAAAAAAATAGTATCTATTTTAGTTTTGCTTTTAGCATTTTCTATCAACGCTCAAGCGCAAACAGAAAAAAAAGAGCAAGAAAAAATCAAACCAGAAGTTGCTGCAAAAATGGATGTTGAAGACTTGATGAAAGTTGTTCCAAGCAACGGAACTGCGACTTATTCAAGTGATTTATATCAATTGTTTCTAAAAAAACACAAGGATATCAGCAAATTTTCAGATGAAAATGGTAAAAAACAAATTTCAAATGCTGTTGCAGGTAAATTAGAAGCTTCTTTAACTGAAGAACAAATTAGCCAGATTAAAAGCGTTCCTGGTTTATATGAAAGATTAATAAAATAAATTTCTTTTATAAATAAAAAAAACTCCTGAAATTCAGGAGTTTTTTTTATTTATAGTGTTTTTGAAACTTTATCAATCGCATTAATTGTAAAATCGAGATCTTCGTAAGTTAATGCGTCAGTAATGAACCATGTTTCATAGGCCGATGGAGCAATGTATACTCCTTCCTTTACTAATCCGTGGAAGAACTTTTTGAAGGTTTCGTTATCGCCATTTTTGGCAGTCGCAAAATCGTAAACTTCTCCTCCATCAAAATGCACAGATATCATTGAACCGACTCTGTTTATGGTAAATGTAACATTGTTTTGAAGCAATACTTTTCGAATCCCTGCTTCTAAATATGCTGTTTTTTCATCTAATCTTTGAAAAATAGCTTTATCATTGTTTAGTTCTTGCAGCATCGTTAATCCAGCTGCCATGGCTAGCGGATTACCCGACAATGTTCCTGCCTGATACACAGGACCTAATGGAGCTAAATAATTCATAATTTCATTTCGGGCAGCAAAAGCACCTACCGGCAAACCTCCACCAATTACTTTTCCGAAACAAACAATATCCGCTTTAACATTATAGAGCTCTTGCGCCCCACCTTTTGCTAGACGGAATCCCGTCATTACTTCATCAAAAATAAGCAATGCGTTATTTTCATCACAAAGTCGTCTTAAATCCTCTAAAAATCCTTTTTTAGGTGGTATGCAACCCATATTACCAGCAACAGGTTCGATAATAATGGCTGCAATTTCATTTTTATTGGCATCGAACAATGCTTTTACATTTTCAATGTCGTTGAAATTGGCTAAAAGTGTGTCTTTTGCAGTGCCTTGTGTTACTCCAGGACTATTAGGTGATCCGAAAGTAATGGCGCCACTCCCTGCTTGAATCAAAAATGAATCGGAATGGCCGTGGTAACAACCAGCAAACTTGATAAATTTATCTTTTTCGGTAAAACCACGAGCCAAACGAATGGCACTCATACAGGCTTCGGTACCTGAGTTTACAAAACGAATTTTGTCTATGTTAGGCACCATTGAAACCGCTAATTGGGCAATTTGGGTTTCAATTTCAGTTGGCATTCCGAAAGAAGTTCCTAATTTCGCTTTTTCTATTACTGCATTGACTACTGGTTCGTAGGCATGACCTAAAATCATAGGTCCCCAGGAATTGATGTAGTCAATTAATTTATTTCCGTCTTCGTCGTATAAGTAAGCTCCTTTGGCTTCTTTTACAAAAATGGGTGTTCCTCCAACGTATTTGAAGGCTCTTACTGGCGAATTGACTCCGCCTGGAATAACTTTTTCGGCTTCAGCAAAAAGCTGACTACTTCTTTGATAGATCATGATGTCTTTTTTTGTCCCGAAGTTTCGGAATAGCCCTGATGGAAGTGGAAATCCTGTTATGGGAGATTGCTTCGCAAGCTCACAATAACAGATTGCAACGTACAGCAGGAATTACGTTTATTATTATGCCAAATGATTGGCTCTACATTTATTTCACCATTATGACTTGCCCTATAGAAATGGCATTCTCAATGATATTGTTTTTACGTTTAATTTCTTCGACCGTGGTGTTGAATTTTTTTGAGATTGAATACAACGTATCTCCTTGCGCCACCATATAACTATTATCATTCACAACAGCAGGTTTGGTTTCTGAAACTATAGGTGTTTGAGTGATACTTTTAACTTCAGGCTCATACTTAATTCCTAAAACTTGGGCGTCGTATTGCTGGAGCTGGTATCTCTCTATGATTCCTATTAGTTTGTCTGGGTATTTTGGATCTGTGGCGTAACCAGACTTTTTAAGTCCTCTAGCCCATGCTTTGTAATCGTCTTTTGGCAATTTAAACAATGGGGCATACCAAGGCCTGCTGGTTAGGAATAGGGAATGGTCTCGGTAGGATTGTCCTGGTTCTTCATATTTTCTAAAACATTCTTGTGCTGCATCGTCGTCGTAACGGACATATTCACCGGTCCATTCTTTATGACATTTGATTCCAAAATGATTATTAGCCAATCGGCACAACAAACCTGTTCCTGCACCCGACTCTAAAATTCCTTGTGCCAGTATTATACTGGCTGGAATGCCGTGTTTTTTCATATTGTCTTGCGCCACCACTTTAAACTGACTGATGTAAGTTAAAACGACTTCGGTTGTTACTTTAATTTTTGAAGTTGCTTCGAGAATTTCGGTTTGAGGTTTTGTTGTATTATCAATTTTTACTTCTTCCGATTTGGGTTTGTACACTTCTTTACGTACGGGTTTCGCTACTTTAGTTGTAACAACTTTAGGCTTTGCTGCTTTGCAACCAACCAATGCGATTATTAATACTATGTAAATTATTTTATTCATCAAATAGAATTGTATTCATTTTTTTCTTTTCCAGCAGTTGATTCATACCGACAACTCCTTGTAATCCACCAGTGTGAATCATCAAAATTTTAGCATTTTTGGGGAAATAGTTTTTTTGTATTAAATCTAAAACGCCAAAAACCATTTTTCCAGTATAAATAGGATCTAACGGGATTTTTGTTTGTGTATAAAACTGATTTATGAAATCGATTAATTCGGCTGTAACTTTTCCGTAGCCTCCGAAATGATAATCAAAATTCAGCCCCCACTGATTATTTTTTGCAAACTTACGAATTTCATCATTCAAAAAATCACCTTTTAAAGCTGGAAATCCAATAATTTTTTGATGCGGTTGTGCGCTATTGATAATTCCAGAAATGGTCCCACCTGTTCCTACTGCGCAACAAATAAAATCAAATTGCTCATCGCCTTGGGTTAAAATTTCCTGACATCCTTTGATGGCTAAATCGTTTGTACCTCCTTCTGGCAATAGATAAAAATCACCATATTTAACTTTTAGATTGTCTAAAAACTCATGAGAATGTTTATCTCTATACTGTTCTCGAGAAACAAAATCAAATTTCATTCCACAATTTTGTGCGAAAAGCAAAGTTGGATTTTGCGTAATTTTAGCTGCTAGTTCTTCGCCACGAATTATTCCAATGCATTTAATTCCAGATTGTTGACAAGCGTATGCTGAAGCAGCGATATGATTTGAAAAGGCGCCACCAAAAGTGAGCAATGTAGTTTGTTTTTTATTTTGAAGTTCGAGTACATTATATTTCAATTTTCTGAATTTATTGCCAGAAACAAACGGATGAAGCAAATCCTCCCGTTTCATAGTTAATGACACCGAATTGAAATTATCGAATATAAGTTGGTTCTTACTCTTTTCCATTAGAGCAAAAGTACTACAATAAAAAAAGCCCCAATAAATTGGAGCTTTAAATTTACTTTTGATTATTATTTTTTATGAGAAATTGCTACTTTTTTAGCCACTTCACTATGATCGACAGCAATCAACTTTACAATATAAACTCCATCACTTAAGCCAGAGGTTGCAAATTCATAATTTTCATTTGAACCTAAACTTAATTTTGAGAAGATAGTTTTTCCAGTTACATCATATAAGGTACAAGACGCTAAATTCACTTTCAATGGATTTTTAATCGTTAACAGACTATTTTCATTGTTTTGAAAAATCACAAAACTACTAGCCGTATTTTCATTTGTACTTAAAGCCGATTCTTTAAATGTAATTTCGAAACGATCTTTTACATTTCCTGCAGGCAAAGTCATTTGGAATTCACTGTTTTTAATATCATAGTACAAATCAGTTGATTTATCATGGATATAAACATTTTGACTTGGATCAAAACCGTATAATAATTCACCAACTTTAATTTTAAAAGTAGCTTCAACGTTATTTCTTAATCCTATAGGATATTTTTTATTTATATCAAACTGATCGATAGACATTGCATACTCATTCGTTTGACCATTTAAAATATAATAGAAGTTATAAGGTGCATCATCATTAGTAGCTCTGGCATCTGCACTGTGATCTAAACCATCCGTATACATATCACCAAAACCTAAAGCGGTGTGAACAATTCCGTTATTATTTACAATGGCGTTAATTCTTAATTGTGGTGCATAACCTTTTTTAATTCTGGTATAATCAGTACCTGCAACGTTAGGAATCTCTGGAAAATATTCTGAAGAATTATCATAAATTTGAGCAGTTGCTTGATCAGCATTTCCTTGTGTGGTTCTAGCAAATTCAGATAAATTAGCTGGCCCTTCTTTTACAAATACTCTAAATGAATTACGCATGATTGTATTACCTGCCGCATTTCCTCTTACCATAAACCCCTGACCTATAGGCGTGAATCTTCTTTGATACACAACTCCATTACCTCCTGTATCAGCATTATATGAACCATCACTATTGTAAGACCAAATATCTGCCGGTAAGTATCCTCCAGCAATGGTGTATTTACCATACCCTCCTTGGTAAGCATTTATGTAGTGTGAAGCTACATTCGATTGCTCCCAAAAATAAGCCGTTCCATCTATTTGCGGATTATTAGCAGCCGATAAATACATATTCAAATCGATAGCACTAGGATAAGGATTTCCAACTAAAGTAAAATTATTTAAAGCTACTGGAATGGTAATAGTACCATCGTTAGGTTTACCTCTAAAATCATACCGTTGATTTCCACCTGTAGTTCCTTTCATAGTAAAACCACTTCCAGCTCCAATTGTATTAGCCCCACCAATATAATTCCATTGTGCATAGGCATTAGAAACCGAAAAAGTATATATCCATCTGGAAGCTATTTGCAATGGTGACGAAGTACCATCATAAGATCCGGAAGGCAAATATGGTGTATATGAAAAAGTAGTTAATCCTGTTGCCTGTTTCAATTGTGAAATTCCAAAAGGATTATTTACAGCAGTACTTGACAATGTATTTCCCACTGGCGAACACCAATAGTTGTATAAATAATTATTCACCGTTCCTTCTTGATACACTGACAAGTCACCAACACCTTTATTGGCACCAGCACCAGCTGTCCCTTGCAACAATTGCGCATCGTTCCTTAGATAAATATTGCTTGTCGAGGCGTTTAATTCGACATCACCGGTCACATAAACATGCTCATTAGACGCAAACAAGTAAGTATTTGGGCTCACATACATTTGTGCATTAGCAAAAAAACAAAGGAGGAAAGTTCCTAAAATCGTGTATATTTTTTTCATAAATGTATTGTTTTTGAGTTAAACCTAATTTGTTATACTTTAGTATCTTAGGCAATATTAAGTATTTTTTATTTTTCTCACAAACAAAAAACACTTAATCGTTAAAATGTAAATTTTTACCGACAAAAAAATACAACATGTTGTTTTTTAGGTCTTTTAAAAAATAACAAACAAGGCGATTTTTGTTATTTTGCTTTTTCTTCCAAACAAGGCGTAAATCCTAAAAAAAAATCAAAGAAATAACCACGCCATAACCTATCTTTGCGAAAAAGATTACAAAAAAGAATCGGCGAAATACAATTTTCTATCGATGAAATGTGTTTTTTTACATAAAAAATTTGCCACGTACATAAAAAAATGTATATTTATTAAATTTTTTTTAACAAATATAAAAATTTTATGACGCAAAATAGCATCTCAAAAAACACTATAGATCAGTATTTTAAGAAACAAACAACATCAATTACAGCCATTAAAGGTTCTTCGCTTGTTTTTAAATTAATTGAAGCAACCACTGAAATTATATAAGTCAAAAATAAAGTTTTAAAAAAAACCCATGTTACGGTTTTCCCGTAAAAAATCATAAATGTTACAGGACACTTAAGTAGACTCAAAAACTAACAACACAAAGAACTAATCATAAAAAAGAATCCTTATTAACGAATTATATATTAACCTTTTTACAACTACTATATGCTAAAAAATTACTTCTGTCTTATTTCGTCTCAAACTTTTCACATTAAACTTTTTTAATACAGAAAATTTGTCTTTCAGTAGTCTTATCTACTAACTAATATTATTTTTTAGAAGTCTAAAAATCATTTAATTACAATATTTATGAAGAAAAGTTACCCTAATTCTAACCTAAACAAATACAGCACTTTACTGCTGTTTGTTTTCGCTTTTTTCTTTACTAATACCTCATTTGGACAAACCACAACTATTTATGTAACTGGAGGAGCTAAGTCATGGACTTGTCCTGCCGGCGTAACATCAGTTCAAGTGGAAGCTTGGGGTGGTGGAGCTGGAGGTAGAACTACTGCAAACACCAACGGTCATGCTGGTGGTGGTGGTGGTGGTGGCTCTTATGCCAGAAGAAACTCCATTTCTGTAACCGGAGGCGTTACATACAATTTCACTGTTACCTTAGGAGCAGGAGGAGCCGCAAGTACTGCTGGAACAGCAACTTCAACAACATTTAACGGAGTGTTTATTAATGCACCTGGAGGTTCTGTAGGTGCCGCATCTGCCGCTTCAACTTCCGTAGCCGGAGGAGCTGGAGGTATTGCAGGCACTGGCGATGTAACTTATGTTGGTGGGAATGGAGGCAGTGGTTACGGTGTTCCAAATGCTGGTTCTGGAGGTGGAGGTGGTTCTGCTGCCGGATCGACAGGCGTAGGTAATGCTGGAGGCAATGCTACTGGTACTAGTGCCCCAGGCGCTGGAGGCGCAACAGTCGCTTCTTTTGGAGGTGCAGGAGGAAATGGAGGAAATAATGGAAATGGAGGTTCAGCTAGCGCTAATTATGGAGGCGGAGGCGGAGGCGCGGGTCACAAAAACAATCCTGGAGGATCAGGTATGGACGGAGCGCTTATAATAACTTTTACCTGTCCTGCAATAAGTCCGGTAGTCAGTGCTGGTTCAAATCAAAATTTAACTGCTTGCGCTACAAGTACTACTTTAGCAGGAAGCGCAATACCAAGCGGAATGACTGGGACCTGGACACTAGTTTCTGGTACAGCAACAATAACTTCCCCTAATTCACCTACGTCAACTGTTACAGGTTTAACATTAGGTACAACAACTACTTTACGCTGGACAATTTCAAATGGGTTATGTGGATCTTCATTTTCTGATGTAACCATAACAACCTCATTTGGACCTAGTTGTGTATCCTATTGTATCCCAACCATTAGCAACACATATCAACCACCAGTAAATCATCACTTCAGAAAAGTTGAATTTATTGGTACACTCTTGGATATTGTTAATACAAGTACTTATAGCGCAATTGCTCCTTATGGATATCAAGATCACACTGGCCTCTCTCCTAAATCACAACAAGCGCAGGGAGAAGGTGTAAATGTCTATGTTGAGTCTCCAAGTTCAGGTTATATTAAAGCTTGGGTTGACTGGAATAAAGATGGTGATTTTGCAGATGCAGGAGAAACCGTTTATGATGCTGGAGGAATTTCACAAGCATCTAATACATTTGGTTTTATCATATCTGCTAGTGCACCAATTGGTGATTATAGACTTAGAGTAAGAATTAGTGGTAGAAATCTTAGCGGCAGTGATGCTGGTTTTGCTTGGAATTCATGTTCGACCAATTTAGCTTATTATGGAGAAACTGAAGATTATTTATTTACAGTTATATCAAATTGTGATGCTAAAATAACGGCTGTAACCAATGGTTCTGTTTGTGGAACAGGAACTGCCACTTTAGGAGCTACAGGCACCGCTTCAACAACTCAATACAAATGGTATAGTGCGCAAACAGGCGGAGCATTATTAGCAACGACAGCAACAGGAAGTTGGACTACACCATCAATTAGTGCAACGACTGATTACTGGGTTACAGCTGATAGCGGAACTTGCGAATCAGTAATAAGAACTAGAGTAAGAGCAACTGTAAAACCTGTAGCAGCGCTATCTTTTACTACTACAAGTCCTGAAGTTTGTGGAGAAAATTCAATATTTCCTTTAACAGCTGTGGGTACTACAGAGTTAGTACACTTGTTAGATGTGAAATTTGAACCAACTGGAGATGTAGGAACTTTTACAAATACAAATATTGTAAATAATGGAGCAACAATAAACACAAATAGTGCTTGGAAAACACAAGCAAGCCCTTTCATACCGACTGGACTAACTTGGTACCCAGCCATTTCGTCTGGAATTAGTCCTAACAATTTTAGTTATGTTAATTCTGATGTTGGACAATGTGGCGCATCTTGTTATTATACAATTGATAATGTATTAACTTCTTCAAGCGTAAACACGAATACTTTTACAGATTTAACCCTTAAATTGCAATTGTTTTTCGACAGGTATTATGTAGATGGAGCAAATGCTGCAAATGAGTTAATGGCATTAGAAGTGTCTGTAAACGGAGGAGCCTGGACAAGTGTAAGTGGAAATATAACTTCAGATCAAGGATACGGAACCAAGTTTAAAGAACTATCTTATAACTTAAATTCTTATGTAAATGTTGCAAACTTTAGAGTAAGAGTACGTTATTACACTAACACTTGGGCTAATGGTGCTGCAGTAGATAACATAGAATTATATGGAAGCAAACCATTACTACCTAATTTTACATGGACTGGCTCTCCTGTAGATGCCTATACTGATGCAGCTTGTACAATCCCCTATGTTTCGGGAAGTACAGTAACGACCGTATATATCAAGCCAACTTTATCACAACTCGAATTAAATAGTTATAGTTTTACTGCTAATGCAAATTTAACTAATGGCTGTACAACCAGCGCCACCATTAATGTAACAAACAAATCGAAAGTTTGGAAAGGAACTACTTCAAATGATTGGAATGTAGCTAGCAACTGGTTGCCAGTTGGTGTACCAGATGCAACCATATGTGTAGTTATCCCTACAGGATCCACTTCTAGAATTATGAATACCCCTAATGCGTTAGCAAAAAACCTAACGGTAAAAGCTCCTACAGGAAATCTAGAATTACAATCAAGTAGAAACTTAACCGTTACCGAATGGATTAATGTAGAAGCAGGAGCAACTTTTAACGTAAGAAATAGCGCTAACCTAGTTCAAGTAAACAATATTGCCAACACTGGTAATATTAATATGGAACGTATTGCTAATCTTCGTTTACAAGATTATTCATACTGGTCTTCTCCGGTAGGAAATTTATTAGCTGGTACTTTTCCCATAACAAGTGTTTCGCCTAGTACACCATCAGGTTATATATACAGATGGGATACTACTGCAGCTAATGCAAATGGAGGACAAGGAAACTGGATAGCTACTACCGAAAACATGATTCCTACAAAAGGATATATAGTTCGTGGTCCAAACGGATTTAACAACGCTACAACGACGCCTTTAACAGCTAATTTTATTGGGATTCCAAACAACGGAACATTTACCACAACCATTTATAGAGGTACTGATTTCACTACTAATGGAACACAAGGCATACCAAGAACTGCAACCGATGATAACTGGAATTTATTAGGAAATCCTTACCCATCTGCCATTGGTGTAAATGAGTTTTTAACAGCTAATGGTGCTAACATCACTGGCGGTGTAAGATTATGGACACATGCTCAATTACCGACAAATATTACGGATCCTTTTTACCAAAATTTTGTAGTAAATTATTATGCTACTGACTATGTACCTGTTACTTTAACTGGAGCCACTAGTGGCCCTGGAGATGTAAAAATTGCAGCTGGACAAGGGTTTATGGTATTAATGAATGCAGGAGCACCAGGTTCAACAACAGTAACTTTTAACAATAGCATGAGAAATGCTGCTTTTGCTAATAATTCCTTTTACAGAACAGCAAGTAACAATGCTGGAGCAGATGAAAAGCATAGATTGTGGTTAGATTTAGTAGGACCAACAGGAACTGTGACTAGAACACTTGTAGGTTATGTTACTGGCGCAACACAAGGAAATGATAATTTATATGATTCGTTCACTGATTATAAAAATCCTCAAAATTTCTATTCATTCATCGATAACGAAATCATGCTTATACAGGGTAGAGCTTTGCCTTTTGAAACTAGCGACATCGTACCAATGGGAGTTAAAATTCCAACAAACGGAACTTATACTATTGCCGTTGCTGCTGTTGATGGTTTATTTGCAAATAGCGGTCAAACTGTTTATTTGGAAGACAAATTAGAAAGTAAAATCCACAATCTTACTAATGCACCTTATCAATTTACAGCAAATCAAGGCATAATAAACAATCGTTTTGTATTACGTTATACTGAAACAACACTTTCAACTAATGAAAATAGTTTTATTAATGATGTTAAAATATTTGCTAACAATCAGGTAAACATTCATTCTGGTAATGCAAAAATTAAAAATGTAAGTATTTATGATATTTTAGGAAAAACATTGGTGAATTTAGAAAATGTTAATCAAACGGAAATTGCTTTAGGACAATTAAAACCTACTAAATCTGTTTTAGTAGTCAAAGTAATACTTGAAAATGAGGAAGTTGTTATCAAGAAAATTATTTTCTAAAAAACATAAAAATAGATTTATTTTAAAATATCCGCCCTGTGCGGATATTTTTTTGTTCTAAAATTAAGAAAATATCACACTTTATCGATTTTTTGTGTAATTCATCGTAAAAAAGTGCAATTCATCGAAATAATAAAACAGTTTAACGTTTTTTTTATATTTTTCAAACATTATTCCAAAAACTATTAACCAAACCAAAAACACCAAGTGAAAAAAAATTACATTACTAATCTTTCTTTTTTTAAAAAAAATCTTTTTGAAAAACCCCAAAACAAAGCTTTATTTTTCTTTTTCTGCTTTTTCTTTTTAAACACAACAACAATTTTAGCGCAAACAACTGTTCCGTTTACCTCATCAGGCACATGGACATGTCCTGCAGGCGTAACTTCTATTAAGGTAGAAGCTTACGGAGGCGGAGGCGGAGGCGGAAGAGGTGAAGGATTTTCTGGCGATAATGGCGGAGGCGGAGGCGGAGGCGGAGCTTATACTGTCATCAATACCGTTACAGTTTCCCCAGCTACCAATTACAATATAACAATAGGAAATGGAGGAGCTGGAGGAACAAGTATTCAAGATGGGATTGATGGCAACAATACAACAGCTACTTTTGGAGGTACAACAATAACCGCAAATGGAGGAAAAGGCGGTAAAAATTATATTGCAATATCAGGCACAAATATGGCTGGTGGAGCTGGTGGTACTGGCGGAACAAACGCTGGCGGCAATGGATTCAATGGAGCCAACAACAGGAGTGGTGGAGCTGGTGGATCTGGCGGAACAACAGGTATTGGAAGTAATGGAAATAATGCCAGTGGAGGAGCTGCCGGTGGAGGAGCTGCGGGTAAGGGAGGCGATGGTAGTGGTTCAAACAATACAGCTGGCCAAACTGGATCAACGTATGGTGGCGGAGGTGGAGGCGCTACAGGAACAGCAAATGGTGGTGCCGGTGCTGAAGGATATTTAATTATCACTTACACAAGTGCAAGTGTTTGTACAAATACAACACAGTATCCTGCAGCAGCAATTACAGCCCCGATCTCAAATACCCCTGTAACAATTTCATCTTCTCAATATCAATCTGAATACAGTGCAATTAATGGTATTGCTTCTGGAAGCACATATATTTTAGCAAATTCAATTGGTGGCTATGTTACTATACATTCTGGAACATATAACGGTCCTGTTGTAGCTTCAGGAAGTTCGCCATTAACTTGGGCAGCAGCTAGCTCTGGAAGTTTTTATGTACACTGGAACACTAACGCATCTTGCGGAACTGCAAGTAATGGTGGAATAACAACTATGCAGTGTAGTTCATGTGGAGGTAGTGGTACTGCTACAAATGATGAATGTGCAACAGCCGTTACACTAACTGTAAGTGGAACATGTGCTTACACAACAGGCACCACCCAGGGAGCAACAACAAGTAGCACAACTGGCACACCTGCACCAGGATGCGCAAGCTACTCAGGTAATGATGTTTGGTTTAAAACTGTAGTCCCTGGAAGTGGACAACTAACAATAGATACTCAAGCTGGCGGAATAACTGATAGTGGAATAGCACTCTATAGTGGTTCTTGTGGAGCGCTAACCTTAATAAGTTGCGACGATGACAGTAGTAGCAATGGTGCAATGTCTATGATTACAGCATCAGGGTTAATTGTAGGTTCAACTGTATATATACGAGTTTGGGAATATGGTGGTGATACATCAGGAACTTTTGGAATTTGTGTAACCTCACCTTTATGCAGTAGCTCTGCACCTGCAGGACTAACAGCAACAATAGTATCTTCTACAGCAGTTACAGCTAACTGGACTGCTGCTTCACCTGCTCCAGCAGCAGGATACCAATATTATCTAACCACTAGTAGCACAGCGCCTACTTCAGGAACAACACCTACAGGAAGTGTTGGTGCGGGAATAACTACATTAAACCTAACAAGCCTTTCTGCTGGAACTACCTACTACCTATGGGTACGATCTAATTGTGGAGGTTCAGATGGTTCTTCTAGTTGGACATCAGTAGTGTTTACAATGCCAATTTGCTCAGCTTTTGGACCTGGAACTGGAACTACCTCATTAGGATGCCCTGAAGTAGTATCTGGCGGACTAGGATTAAATGGTGCTAACCCTCCAGCTATTAGCTGTACTGCATCAAGTTGTGTTAATTTAGAAGCTACTTTTTTACCATTAGGACAAACAACTAGCTATTCGGTACAAAGCATAACGTATGCTCCTCCCTATCAGTTTGACTGCCTAAGAAACCCTGTGAGTGTTAATGTTGATGACAGATGGTCTCCAGTTATCAATTTACCTTTTAATTTTTGCTTTTACGGTAACAGTTATAACACGTGTTTAATTGGGTCAAATGGAATTATTACTTTTGACACAGTTGGGAATACACCCGGAGGAACTTGTGGCTGGTCTTTCAATGCAAATTCAGGAACGGCTGCTAACATTCCTGTTAGTGGACATGGTGCACTGGTAGAAAATTCAATTTTTGGCGGTTTTCAAGATTTGGATCCTGCAGATGAAGGCGAAGTAGGTTGGGAATTGATTACGTTAAACACTGGCTGTAGAGCATTAGTAGCCTCATGGTCTAATGTTCCAATGTATTCTTCTGATGCTGCTAATATGTATACTGGAATGACTGTGTTATATGAAAACACAAATGTCGTGGAAGTTTATATTCAAAGAAAAAGAATTACAACATATACTGATTTCGATGGTGATATCTGGAATGACGGTAATGCTGTGATTGGAATGCAAAACGCAACAGGAACGATAGCTACTGTAGCTCCTAGCAGAAATGCTTTAGACGCTAACTGGACATCTAATAATGAAGCGTGGCGATTTACTCCTTCAGGAGCATCGATTACATCTATTGCATGGTATGAAGGAGCAACAGCCACTGGACCTGTTCTTGGAACAGCAAGTACACTTGCAGTTTGCCCAGCAGCTACAACTACATATACTGCTCAAGTAACATATACTTTATGTGGTGGAGCAACTTTAAAAGAAACTGACCAAACTACTGTTACTCTTACTGGTAGTAAAGTATGGGATGGTTCATCAAGTAATGTATGGAATGATGCTAACAACTGGACCCCTGTAGGAGTTCCAACTGCAGCTGACTGTGTTGTAATTCCAGATGTAGTAGCTCCAAATAACGATGCTGTTGTTACTGGAACTGGATTCAATGGACTTGGTCTTAACCTTACTGTACAGCCTATAGGTAATTTAACAATAGATTCATCAAATAGCCTTACAATAACTGATAAAGTGACCGTAAATGCAGGTGGTGTTTTTACAATAAATGATGATGCTAGTTTGATACAAACTAACAACGTGGCAAATACTGGAAACATTCAATATAAAAGAACTGCAAACATTAGACAACAAGATTATGTTTATTGGTCATCACCTGTGGCTGGATTTTCTTCAAGTGCAGTGTCGCCTGGAACTTCTACAGCATATATTTACAAATGGAGTCCAACAATTGGAACTAATATAAATGGCTGGGGTAATTGGGTAAACGGGAATGAAACAATGACCATTGGAAAAGGATATATCGCAAGAGGTCCTGATGCATTTTCTACAGTAACACCAGCAAACTACACAGCTACCTTTACGGGTGTTCCTAATAATGGAAACATCTCAATGTCTATTTTAAGAGGTTCATACGATGGTGCAAATTACGCATCAGGCGTTTCAGGAACTCCGGCTACAAAAGACGATGATAACTGGAATTTAATTGGAAACCCATACCCTTCATCGGTAAATGCAATCAATTTCTTAACTGCAAACACAAACATTAATGGTTGGATTAAAGTTTGGTCCCACGAGAATTTACCGTCAGGAGGATATATTGATCCTTTTTACAATAATTACGTATACAATTATACCCCAGCAGATTATATAACATACAACTCTTCAGGCGCATCTACAGGACCTGGAACATTCAATGGCTATATAGGTTCTGGGCAAGGATTTATGGTATTAATGAATCATAGTGCTGCAACCCCAGGCAATGTGTCTTTCACCAATACTATGAGAAATAGTACATATTCTAATAGTCAGTTTTTCAGAAATGGTTCAGCTGATTCAGAAATGAACATTGAAAGAAACCGTATCTGGCTAGATTTAATAAACACCAGCAACAATAGAAACATCAGAACACTGGTAGGTTATATTGAGGGAGCCACAAATGACAATGACAGATTATTTGATGCAAAAACAGATGAGAAAATGAGCTTTAACATATTCTCCAAAATTGATGCAGAAAAATTAACTATTCAAGGAAAAGCATTACCGTTTGTTGATACAGATCTTGTTCCTTTAGGAATTATCACTCCTACTGCTGGAGAATATTCGATTGCTATTGGAGCTATTGATGGATTGTTTAGTAATACATCTCAGGAAATTTATTTAGAAGATTTACAATTAGGAATTATTCATAATTTACGTGGGATGCCATATAGCTTTTCAACACCTTCTGGAATAGTAGACAATCGATTTGTGTTGCGTTATAAGGATAAAACACTTTCAAATAACGAAAATAATTATTCAAATGAGGTTAACGTATTTGCAAATAATCATGTAAATATCACATCAACTACAACTAGAATTAAAAACATCGTAGTTTATGACGTATTAGGAAAAACACTTATTGACCTACAGAATGTACAACAAAATGAACTAACCATAAGTCAGTTGAAACCTACAACTAATATGATTTTGGTAAAAGTTACATTAGAAAATGATGCAGTGATTGTTAAAAAAGTAATTTACTAAACAAATCTCAAAAACTTCCAAAAAGACCTTTGCTTTAAATAGTAAAGGTCTTTTTTTTAGGAATTTATTTACAATTAAAAATAAATATTTTGTACTTTTACATTATTTTTTAAAGTTTTTAAAAAAATAATATCTATTTCGTAACTACAAAATTATCAACCAGAATACACCTTATTATTATGAGAAAAATCTATAATTTAACAGTCATAGTAGCATTATCTATTAGCAGTAATGTATTTGCGCAGGTTGGAATTGGCAATACTAACCCGCAAGGCGCTTTAGATATAATCTCAACAGACAATGGATTAATAATCCCAAGAGTAGCTCTAACCGCAACAAATGTTGTAGTCCCAGTTATTTCTGCAACTGCTTCAGAATTAGTTTACAACACTGCAACAGCTGGAGCTGGAGCAACAGCTGTGACTCCGGGATTTTATTATCTAAACCCAGCCGCTACAACATGGATACGTATTGCAACTGGACCAAACACAGACTGGACAACAACGGGAAATTCTGGAACTACGGTAGGAACTAATTACATTGGAACTACTGACGATGTAAGTTTGTCAATTAAAACTTTTGACACTGAAAGAATGAGAATTTTAAACGGCGGCCATGTCTTAGTAAACACAACAACTAACAATGCAACATCTGGAACCGATAATATTTTCGAAGTTTTAGCCACTACAGATGGAGATGATGCCGTAAATGGATACGCAACTGGAGCTGGAATTGGAGTTTTTGGAACTACTACTGGAACTGGAACTGGAGTTAGAGGTACTGTAAACAATGCTACTGCTGTTGCTGTATCAGGATCAAATACTGACGTTGCTGGCCCTGGAATTATTGGATCTGGAGGAGGTACAGCTGGATCTTTCTATAATGGATCTGGAGTTTCAGCTAACGGAACAGATACCGGAGCGGCGGGTATGTCAACAACCGTGGCGACAGGTGTAGGTGTAAGAGGTAATGGAAACGGAGTAACAACTAATACGACTTCTGGTGTAGGGGCTGGAGTTTCGGGTTCTGGAACAAGTATTGGGGTTTTCGGACATGCAAGTAATACTTCAGGCACAAAAAACGGAGGTGTTTTTACAAGTGAACATGGTGCTGGAGGAACAGGAGACAATCCTTATGCGTATTTAGCAGGATCAGATGGAACTCTTACTTATGGTGGATATTTTGATGCCAATCAAGATAACATAGCTGGAGGTGGTATGGACTATGCCTACACAGGTGTTGTAAGTGGAGGAACTACTTATAAAATTCTTGGAACTGGAACTGTTTCTACTATGGTGAAAGACGAAAATAATGAAAGAAGAATTTTATTCGCGCCTGAAGCACCCGAAATATTGTTTCAAGATTATGGGACAGGAAAATTACAAAATGGGATAGCAAAAATAAACATTGACCCTATTTTAGCTAAAAATATTTTTGTTGATGAAAAACATCCTTTAAAAGTTTTCATTCAGCTTGAAGGAGACTGTAATGGTGTTTATGTAACAAATAAATCTAAAAATGGATTTACAGTTGCCGAACTTAAAGACGGGAAAAGTAATACTGAATTTTCTTGGCAATTGGTTGCTACAAGAGCTGACATGTTAGATTCAAATGGTAACGTTCACTCAAAACATGTTGATGTTAGATTCCCAATTGGCCCTGGACCTATTAAACATAGAGAAGAAGTAAAAACCGAAGTTGTTAAAATTGAAAAAACAAAAGAAATCAAATAAATAGTTATTTGTAAATTCTTAAACAAATCTCAAAAATTTCCAAAAAGACCTTTGCTTTAAATAGTAAAGGTCTTTTTCATTAGTATAAGCCTCACGCTCAAACGAAATATTCCTATATCCTTTATGCCTGTCTTTATATTGAACCCAACGGCAAACAAATTCTATTCCATACCAGATAAAAAAAGGAATGATAAGCATTTCGAGTTGTTGCCGAATATGGATGCGTTCGTGATTGACAAAAACTGGATTTAAACCGTCATTTTTATCGGCTAAAATTACAAAGGGGTAAAAAGTAATCCCTCTAAAGCCTTTGGGCGTTAAATATTTAAAAACAATTAATATCATATTACACAAAGTTGTTAAATTTGTAGCTATGAACAATGACCTAAATCCAAATAATTTAAAAGAAGGCGAAGATTTTTATTACACACCCGAAGGATATAAGTGTTTTACAGAGAAATACCACCTAAAAAGAGGCTATTGTTGCAAAAGCGGATGTCGCCACTGCCCTTATGGATTTGATAAAAAAACAGGGACAAACAAAAAATAAATAATGGACATTCTTTCACTGAAATATAAAATCAAAATCCACAAATCTTACCATAGGTCAGATATTCGGTATCCCTAGCGGATGTTTTATTTTACACTTATTTGCAATGAAAATAAGTAGTAAACAAAACTCCCTTGACAAAACAATTCATAATTGAATCAACGAATAACACAAAAAATGACATTTCAAGAACAAGTATTAGAAGGTATTCCTTCAATTTTACCCAATCCTAAACCATACGAAGCTGATATCAACCATGCACCAAAGCGTAAAGAAATCCTATCGGTTGAAGAAAAAAAATTAGCCTTAAAAAATGCGCTTCGCTATTTTGAAGCCAAACACCACGCAGAATTAATTCCGGAATTTAAAAACGAATTAGAGCAATACGGGCGTATTTACATGTACCGCCTTCGTCCAGATTACAAAATGTACGCCAGACCCATTTCTGAATATCCTGGAAAATGTGAGCAAGCCAAAGCTATTATGCTCATGATTCAAAACAATTTGGATTATGCTGTAGCGCAACACCCTCACGAATTGATTACATACGGTGGAAACGGAGCTGTTTTTTCTAACTGGGCACAATACCGCCTGACTATGAGATATTTAGCCGAAATGACCGAAGAACAAACCTTAGTTATGTACTCCGGCCATCCAATGGGATTGTTTCCATCTCACAAAGAAGCCCCAAGAGTCGTAGTGACTAACGGAATGGTAATTCCTAACTATTCACAACCGGATGATTGGGAAAAAATGAATGCTTTAGGTGTTTCGCAATATGGTCAAATGACAGCTGGAAGTTATATGTACATTGGTCCACAAGGAATCGTACACGGAACAACCATAACTGTTTTAAATGGTTTCAGAAAAATAAAGAAAAATCCAACCGGTAATTTATTTGTTACTTCTGGATTAGGCGGAATGAGTGGTGCACAACCCAAAGCCGGTAACATTGCAGGTTGCATTACCGTTTGTGCCGAGGTCAATCCAAAGATTACCAAAATTCGCCACGAACAAGGATGGATTAACGAAGTAGTTGAAGATATTGACGAATTGGTTAAAAGAGTCGCTTTAGCGAAAGCCAATAAAGAAACGATTTCTATCGCTTATTTAGGAAATGTAGTGGATGTTTGGGAACGTTTTGATCAAGAAAACATGTTCATCGATTTAGGTTCAGACCAAACTTCGTTACATAACCCATGGGCAGGAGGCTACTACCCTGTTGGCATTTCTTTTGAAGAAGCCAATGAAATGATGGCCAACAACCCTGAACAATTTAAAATTGAAGTTCAAAAAACGTTACGTCGTCACGCTGAAGCCATCAACAAGCATACTGCAAAAGGAACATACTTCTTCGATTACGGAAATGCCTTTTTATTAGAAGCTTCTCGTGCTGGAGCCGATGTCATGGCTGCTAACGGAATCGATTTCAAATACCCGTCATATGTTCAAGACATTATGGGACCTATGTGCTTCGATTATGGTTTTGGCCCTTTCCGCTGGGTTTGTGCTTCAGGAAAACCAGAAGATTTAGCAAAAACTGATGCTATTGCATGTGAAGTTTTAGAAGAAATGATGAAGAACTCACCTTCTGAAATCCAACAACAAATGCAAGACAACATCACTTGGATTAAAGGTGCTCAAGAAAACAAATTGGTTGTGGGTTCACAAGCCAGAATCCTTTATGCTGATGCAGAAGGAAGAACTAAAATTGCTGAAGCTTTCAATCAAGCAATTGCTAAAGGCGACATAGGATATGTAGTTTTAGGACGTGATCATCATGACGTTTCTGGAACCGACTCACCTTATAGAGAAACTTCAAACATTTACGATGGATCTCGTTTTACTGCCGATATGGCAATACAAAATGTCATTGGTGACAGTTTCAGAGGAGCTACTTGGGTGTCCATCCACAATGGCGGTGGTGTAGGCTGGGGAGAAGTAATAAATGGTGGTTTTGGTATGGTTCTTGATGGGACTAAAGAAGCCTCAAGACGCTTAGAATCAATGCTTTTCTGGGATGTCAACAATGGAATCTCACGAAGAAGCTGGGCTAGAAACGAAGGTGCTATTTTTGCAATAAAAAGAGCTATGGAGACGCAACCTTTATTAAAAGTAACCATCCCTAATATAGTGGATGAATCGTTGTTGTAATTTTAAGTTTAAAGTTAACGTGAGTTGTAATCTTTAAACTTGTAAACGTTGAACTTTAAATAGAAAAAAATGAAAGCACTAAAATTTTTAATATTAGTAATCCCATTTGTAATTTCATCTTGCAGTTCAGTAAGAGTGAATGCTGATTATGACAAGAACGCTAATTTTGGGCAATATAAAACCTATGCGTTTCATAAAAGCGGTATCGATAAAGTAGATATTTCTGATTTAGACAAAAAAAGAATTTTGCGTGCTATTGATGCTCAAATGACAGCCAAAGGTTTTGCAAAAAGTGAATCTCCTGATTTATTGATTAATATTTTCACTAAAGAAAGAGAACGTGTTGATGTAAATCAATACTATTCTGGATGGGGTTATGGATGGGGATATGGTTGGAACCCTTATTTTTGGGGAGGACGATCTTACGTTACCACTTCTACAGAAGGAACTTTGTATATCGATTTAATCGATGGTAAAAACAAAGAATTAATCTGGCAAGGAATGGGAATAGGGTATTTAACTCAAGATACCGAAAAAAAAGACGAATGTATTAACCATTTTGTGACTAAAATTTTAGAACAATTTCCGCCTCAAGCGAAATAATCGATGGCAAGTCAATAACATTTAAAAGTTAAAATGAATATGAACCGCGACAGAAATGTTGCGGTTTTTTTTATAAAAATTTATCAAATAAAAAAATCACTTGTTAATTAAAAGTTAATTTAAATTGCTTAATTAACGACAAACGATAATTAAATTATATTTGTCATTAATTTATACATCATGACAAATATAACACTCACCAGGATTGTGTACTGGATTTCTTATTTGATTTTTATTGTTTCAGCGTTATTTGCCGGTTACATTTTCTTATTTAGTATTCTTGGCTTATTGGAATGGTTTGATGTTTATAATTTTCCTTTGGTTGATGTTATGAGCAATGCAGAAAATAGTAGTAAAAGTCAAATTGCAATAACAATTCCTTTTACTTCAAACTTTTCAACTTTATCTACTTCATACGGATGGTATAGCTTGCCACTAATTGTAATTTCATTGAGTGCAACCGCAGTTTATTTTTACTATCTGAAAGAATTTTTTAAAACATTTATTCATCAGGATATATTTCAGGATAATTCTATCAAAAAAATAAGGACTTTACTTTTTTTCAACATACTGCTGACACTTGTAAACTTTGCCAACCTGCTTTATGAATGTATTCTTCTCAAAAGAGTAGATTTTAGTGAACAATTTTTTTACTTCTTAACACATCTCTCCATTTCACTGTTACTTTATCTATATCTTGATATTTTAATAAAAGGAAGCGATATCCGAAAAGAAAATGATTTAACTATTTAACACTTTGCTCATGCCTATAATAGTAAACTTAGACGTAATGCTTGCCAAAAGAAAAATGCAGTCTCAGGAACTGGCAGACAAAATAGGAATATCAGTAGTAAATCTATCCATTTTAAAAACAGGGAAAGCAAAAGCCGTCCGCTTTTCCACCTTAGAAGCCATCTGTAAGGAACTCCATTGCCAACCCGGTGATATACTAGAATATACTAACTTTTAAAATAATCAATCAAATCAAAAATCAATCAAATGAAAATCAATCAATCACTTTTACTTTTATTATTTTCCTTCGGAAGCGCTACAGCACAAACTTTAACATCAGAAATGAAGGATGCTTTTGAATCCAATAATTTCGAATTATTATCACAAGAAATAAAATTGCAAAACACATCGTTTGACGCTTGCTTTGAAGTAGAAGAAGGCTTAAAACCATATTCCTTATTGGAAATTAGCGCCAAGTACAACAACCTAACTATACTGAAAAATGTATTAAAGCAAAATGTAGATATCAATAAAATGTGCTTTGACAAAACGGCTCTTATGTCTGCAGCTAAATATGGCAAAATTGAAATTGTAAAAGAACTTCTTAAAGCTGGTGCCGATAAAAAAATCACTAACGTAAAGGGTAATGATGCCTTATATTATGCTAAAAGGGAAGGACATGCTGATGTTGTAGAATTATTAAAATAAGCACACAATTCTCTTCTCAAATTAAAAAATAAAACGACACTGAAACCACAGTAAAACACTGTGTTTTTTTTATATTTACGTGAATTTTCATCATTCTACCTCACGCATATCACTAAAAAATTAGTGCTGTTTTTAAATTTTTAACAAAAAACATGTTGCTTTTAAGAAAATATGATTAGTTTTGTCCTCAGTCTTAGCAAAAGACTATATAAAAAAGAAATGAAAAATATTATTAACATCGCTATTATTATCGTCATTATTGTGGTTCCACAATTATGACAGGAGGCGTTATATATAATAGAAAAATAAAATCTATATAGTACAACCTCCCAATCCGGGAGGTTTTTTATTTTAAAAACAATTCTAAATTTCAACAAAATGAAAACAACTAAAACAAGCAAAAAGAGCAGAAACCCCAAAGGGTACAAATCAACAAAAAACACAGCCACTGCAACTACTACAATTCTTTCTTCTATTTGCGTCGTCATTATTATCGTCATTAGCATTTGCTAAATGAGGAACAAAGACGCGTAAGTGAGCATTTCTCTTTTTCTTAAGAGACTTTATTCTTATCCTGTGAATCTGCAGGAATAGCCAAACAAATCTCACTTCCCTCCCCTTTTACATCCTTTATACATTGATTTTATTGTATCCCAATAATCATCCGGACACAATAACTGCTTCGTCTTATTTTCTCCCAATTGCTATAACTAATCTGTGAGAAAAACGGATCGTTAAGCAAAACATTTGTGCATTCTTTTTTGAATTTGCACATGATCTCAGGCACTTACTTACAAAATAAAAACAATAGTAAGCGTCGTAAAAAAATAAAATTAATTAACTGAAAATCAATTATTTATAAATATAAAACAATTTCAAAGCATTGTAAAAAGTAAAATAATAAGAAAATTCAACTTTAAAACCTCTTCTACTTTCGTGCTGTGGAATATAAAATAAAAACAATTATGAACACAAAATACACCACCCTGACCCCAACGAATAATTTATATTATTCAGACAATCATATCCTATACCTCAACGGCGAATTTTTAAAAGCCAGCGAAACCAGCTCCGACTTATATGGACAAACTCTGCACTATGGCTACGGCGTTTTTGAAGGCATAAGAGCCTATCCAACTGAAAACGGAACTCGCATTTTTAAAGCTAAAGAACACTACGATCGCTTAAAAAAATCGTGTGAACTCATAGGCATCCCCTTCAACTACAGTTCCGAAGAACTAACACAAAAAACTTATGAATTATTAGAACTAAACAACTTCACCGACGCTTACATCCGTCCACTTGTTTTTTGTTCACCCAATATGAGCCTGAATAATCCAAATGCTGTTTCCATTGTGATTTGTACTTGGGAATGGGGCGCTTATCTGGGAGAAAAACTATTGAACCTTACGTTTTCTTCGTTTTGTCGACCACATCCACGTTCGACAAAAGTAGAAGCCAAAGTATGCGGCCACTATGTAAATTCTATACTCGCCACTTCCGAAGCCAAATCTAAAGGGTATGACGAAGCCTTATTGCTCGATAGTGATGGTTTTCTCGCTGAAGGACCCGGCTCTAATTTATTCTTTGAAAAGAATGGTATTCTATACACTCCTCAATTGGGTAACATCCTACCGGGAATAACCCGAGCCACGATATTAGAGTTGTGTCAGGAAATGGATATTTCTGTAAATGAAGGTCTTTATTTACCCGAAGCATTAGAAAATGCAGACAGTGCTTTTCTATGTGGTACAGCTGCAGAAATAATTGGAATTAACACTTTAAACGGGAAAGAATTTCCAATAAAATGGAACGATTCCATGGGTAAAAAACTTCAAATCGCTTATAAAAATCTAGTTCTTGAAAAAGAATGCAACCTGACTTTAAAATAATTATGGAATTAAACAGATACAGTAAAACGGTAACCCAAGACCCGACACAACCCGCGGCACAAGCCATGCTTTACGGCATTGGTCTTACCGAAGAAAAACTAAAACAACCCTTCATAGGCATAGCTTCTATGGGATACGATGGAAACACTTGCAATATGCATCTCAATCATTTGGCTTCTTATATCAAAGTTGAAGTCAACGCTTCAGAAATGGTAGGGCTTATTTTTAATACTATTGGAATCAGTGACGGAATAACAAACGGCACCGATGGTATGCGTTACTCATTGGTCAGTCGTGAAATCATCGCAGACAGCATCGAAAGTGTTGTTGCCGGCCATTATTACGACGGATTAATTGCGATTCCAGGTTGCGATAAAAATATGCCTGGCTCTATCATTGCCATGGGAAGATTAAACCGTCCTTCCATAATGGTGTATGGCGGAACTATCGCTCCCGGAAAATACCAGGGAAAAGATCTAAACATTGTTTCCGCCTTCGAAGCATTAGGCGAAAAAATAGCAGGCAAATTATCCGAAGAAGATTTTAAAGGAATCATCAAAAATTCCTGTCCCGGAGCTGGTGCTTGTGGCGGTATGTACACAGCAAACACGATGGCTATTGCTATTGAAGCGCTTGGCATGAGTCTTCCCTACTCCAGTTCTAACCCGGCGGTGAGTCATGAAAAAATTGAAGAATGCAAAGAAGCAGCTTCCTACGTAAAAATATTATTAGAGAAGAATATCTGTCCGAAAGATATCATGACGTTTGAAGCGTTTGAAAATGCCATCACCACTTTAATTGCTCTTGGAGGAAGCACAAATGCTGTCTTGCATATGATTGCTATGGCCAAAAGCGTAGGTGTAAAAATCACTCAGGATGACTTCCAGCGAATTAGCAACAAAACACCGCTAATAGCCGATTTTAAACCCGGCGGAAATTATCTGATGCAAAATCTCCATGAAAAAGGAGGCGTTCCAATGGTATTGAAATACCTTTTAAACAAAGGAATGCTTCACGGTAACTGCATTACCGTTACCGGAAAAACATTAGCCGAAAATTTAGAAAATGTTACAGCTATTGATTTTGAAGATCAGAATATCATTCGGCCAATTGAGAATCCAATCAAGGAATCCGGGCATCTTCAAATATTATATGGAAATCTGGCCGAGAAAGGATCGGTTGCTAAAATCACAGGTAAAGAAGGAGAGCGTTTCACGGGGCCTGCTAAAGTTTTTGACGGTGAAAAAGAACTCATTCAAGGCATTGAAGATAAAAAAATTGAAGCAGGCGATGTCATTGTTATTCGGTATGTAGGTCCAAAAGGCGGTCCGGGAATGCCCGAAATGCTAAAACCAACTTCAGCCATTATTGGTGCTGGTTTAGGAAAAAGCGTCGCCCTGATTACCGACGGAAGATTTAGCGGTGGAACTCACGGTTTTGTAGTTGGGCATATTACGCCCGAAGCTTACGACGGAGGAACAATTGCACTTGTAAAAGATGGTGACATCATCAAAATCGATGCTGTCGACAATCGAATACATCTGGAAATCAGCGATAAAGAATTAGAAGAAAGAAGAAAGAAATTCGTAACCCCAAAATTGAAAGTAACAAACGGTGTTCTTTATAAATATACAAGATTAGTAAAAGACGCTTCAGAAGGTTGCGTTACCGACGAATCATAAAAGTCAAAAACATGGAAACATTAAAACGTTCACAAAAAAAAGATAAAAAAACACAGGCAATTAATACGACAGGTAGCCTTGCAGTGATTGATGCTTTGCTGTCAGAGAAAGTGAAGACTATTTTTGGTTATCCCGGAGGTGCGATTATGCCTATATATGATGCGCTATATGATTTTAATGACCGATTGAATCATATCTTAGTTCGTCATGAACAAGGCGCTATTCACGCGGCACAAGGCTATGCACGTGTAAGTGGTAAAACTGGAGTTGTATTTGCTACCAGCGGTCCGGGCGCAACCAATTTAATTACAGGTTTGGCCGATGCCTTAATAGATTCAACTCCGTTAGTTTGCATCACAGGACAAGTCTTCGCTCATTTATTAGGTACCGATGCTTTTCAGGAAACGGATATCATTAATATCACCATTCCTATCACCAAATGGAATTACCAAATAACAGATGCAACAGAAATTCCCGAAGTGTTAGCGAAAGCATTTTATATTGCAAAATCAGGCCGTCCCGGTCCGGTTTTAATAGACATTACAAAAAATGCGCAACTGCAGTTTTTTGACTATAAAGGATACAGACCTTGCATCCATATCAGAAGTTATCGTCCTGAACCCGTAGTTCGGTTGGAATATTTGGAAAAAGCAGCTTCGATAATCAATCAGGCAAAAAAACCCTTTGTCATATTTGGTCAGGGCGTTTTGTTAGGCAATGCCGAAAAAGAATTTCAAGCATTTATCGAAAAAGGCGGATTGCCTACGGCATGGACTATTATGGGAATGAGTGCAATCCCGACCAATCATCCTTTAGGGGTTGGAATGCTTGGAATGCACGGCAATTATGGCCCGAATTTTTTAACCAATGAATGTGATGTTCTAATTGCTGTAGGAATGCGTTTTGACGACCGAGTTACAGGACGCTTAGACAAATATGCGAAGCAGGCAAAAATCATACACCTCGATATCGATCCGGCCGAAATTGACAAAAATGTACAAACAACCGTTCCTGTTTGGGGCAATTGCAAAGAAACATTACCGATGTTAACCAACTTAATTGATAAAAAATCCCACCCCGAATGGTTCAATGAATTTAAAATAAAAAAAGAAATAGAGACTACTTTACTAATTGACAATGAATTGAATCCATCAGCAGGCGATTTGACTATGGGAGAAGTAATCAATGTTCTCAATGAACTGACTAACGGTGATGCTGTTATCGTAACCGATGTTGGTCAGCATCAAATGGTTGCCTGTCGCTATACAAAGCAAAACAAAACAAGAAGCAACATCACCAGTGGTGGTTTAGGCACCATGGGATTTGCTTTGCCCGCAGCTATTGGCGCAAAATTTGGAGCACCGGAAAGACAGGTCATTGCCATAATGGGAGACGGTGGAGCACAAATGAACATTCAGGAATTGGGTACGATCATGCAGTTTCAGCCGAATGTCAAAATCTTAATCCTAAACAATAGCTTCCTTGGAATGGTGCGTCAATGGCAGGAATTGTTCCATGAAAAAAGATATTCATTCACCGACATCACAAGCCCAAATTTTGTCCAGGTAGCAAAAAGTTACCAGATTGATGGAAGACAAATTTCAAAAAGAGAAGAATTAAAAGAAGGTTTAAAACAAATGCTGGATCATCCAAATTCTTTCTTGTTAGAAGTTGCTGTAATTCATGAAGACAATGTTTTTCCAATGGTACCACAAGGAAAAGGAGTAGCCGAAATCGTTTTAACCAAAGAAGAAATCTAAATAATCCGAAAATGAAAAACGAATATACATTAACCATCTATACCGAAAATCAGGTAGGCCTGATCAATAAAATCGCCATCCTCTTTTCCAGAAGAAAGATAAACTTAGAAAGTTTAAATTCTTCTCCGAGTGAAATCGAAAACATCTATCGTTTTACACTGGTTGTAAAAGAAACCGAAGCTGTGGTTAAAAATTTAGCCAAACAACTGGAAAAAATCGTGGATGTATTGAAGGTTTATTTTAATACCAATAACGAAATCATCTGGCAGCAAATCGCCTTATACAAAGTTCCTACACCAACCATCATCAAAGATGTAAAAGTAGAACGATTGTTACGGGAATTTGGAGCGAAAGCCGTTGTAATTAGAGCTGATTATACTGTTTTTGAAGCTACCGGGCAAGATGAAGAAATAAACAATTTACTGAATCAATTAACCAAATACGGGTTGATCGAATTTGTAAAAAGCGCTCGAGTAGCCATTATAAAATCAAGCGAAGGCGTACATAAAAAAGTCCTGGAAATTGAAAAAAATAATCCAACGAAAAAACCGCTCAGCAACGAATTCCTAAATCATAAAAGCATGATTTTCGAAATGTAGAAAAAGTTAAAAAAAGAAAACATTAATCGTATAAAACAAAAAAATGGCAAATTATTTCAACTCATTACCACACAGCCTTAAAGTTCAAGAACTGGGAAAATGTGACTTCATGCAAAACAGCGAATTTGCAAACGGTGTAACCAAACTAATTGGAAAAAAAACAGTAATCATTGGTTGCGGTGCACAAGGACTAGCACAAGGACAAAACATGCGTGACAGCGGACTTCATGTGGCGTATGCCTTACGTCAAGAAGCGATAGACAGCAAAAGAGCTTCTTACAAAAACGCCATCGAAAATGGTTTCGAAGTAGGAACATTCGAAGAAATAATTCCTACTGCCGATTTAGTTTCAAACCTAGCGCCAGACAAACAACACACATCAGTAATAAACAAAATTGTCCCTTTAATGAAAAAAGGAGCTACTTTATCGTATTCTCATGGCTTCAATATAGTAGAAGAAGGAATGCAAATTCGTGAAGATATTACCGTGATTATGATTGCACCTAAATCCCCAGCATCGGAAGTTCGTGCTGAATACTTAAGAGGTTTTGGAGTGCCAACACTAATTGCAGTACATTCAAATAATGACCCAAATGGAGACGGTTTAGAAATTGCTAAAGCCTATTGTGTGGGTACTGGAGGTCACAAAGCAGGCGTTTTACTTTCCTCTTTTGTAGCAGAGGTAAAATCAGATTTAATGGGAGAGCAAACTATTCTTTGTGGCTTGTTGCAAACAGGTTCTATACTAAGTTTTAATAAAATGGTTGAACAAGGCATAGACGCTGCTTATGCCTCAAAATTAGTACAATATGGTTGGGAAGTAATTACCGAAGCACTAAAAATTGGAGGAATTACCAATATGATGGATCGTCTTTCTAATCCTGCAAAAATCGAAGCATTCAAATTATCAGAAGAATTAAAAACCATTATGACTCCCTTATTCAAAAAGCACATGGACGATATTTTGTCGGGAGAATTCTCTAAAACCATGATGGAAGACTGGGCAGCAGGCGACAAAAACCTATTATCATGGCGTGCAGCGACTGGCGAAACAGATTTTGAAAAAACACCAGTAGGAAGTATCGAAATAACAGAACAAGAGTATTTTGACAATGCTACTTTAATGGTTGCTTTCGTGAAATCGGGTGTAGAATTGGCATACGAAACGATGGTAGCTGCAGGAATCAAAAAAGAATCGGCTTATTATGAATCGTTACACGAAACACCACTTATTGCAAATACCATTGCCCGCAAGAAATTGTTCGAAATGAACCGTGTAATTTCAGATACTGCCGAATATGGCTGCTATTTATTTGACCAAGCCTGCAAGCCATTATTGATCAATTTTATGACAAAAATAAACACGAATCTTATTGGTAAAGATTTCAATGCAAGTGCAAATACAACTGACAATTTCGAATTGGTAAAAGTAAATGCTGCCATTCGCAACCATTCTATAGAAATTTGTGGTGCCGAACTTCGTGCTGCCATGACTGCCATGACAAAAATCGTAATAAACGACAAAGCGAAAACGGCACAAAAAGAAGCAGCTCTAGCATAAAAAAAACTAATTATGAAATACTCATAATTTATAACTAAGAAAATGAATTTATTTCAAGAAATAGAAAAAGCAAAAATACAGTTACACGGCGTAGTCAACCCTACGCCGTTAACGGCTAACCTGAACTTATCAGAAGAATATCAGGCGAACATCCTGCTAAAGAGAGAAGATTTACAACTGGTCCGTTCGTATAAAATCAGAGGCGCATACAACAAGACCTGTTCGCTTTCGGAAAAAGAACGCTTAAGCGGAATTGTTTGCGCCAGCGCGGGAAATCATGCGCAGGGCGTAGCTTATTCCTGTAATCTTCTTAAAATAAAAGGCAAAATATACATGCCTAAAACAACGCCCAAGCAAAAAATAAAACAAGTGCAATTGTTTGGAAAATCATTTGTAGAAATTGTTCTGATTGGCGATTCTTTTGATGATGCCTATACAAAAGCGGCAGAAGACGCCACTGAAAACAACAAATTTTTCATCCATCCTTTTGATGACGTCAAAGTAATTGCCGGTCAGGGAACTGTTGGATTGGAAATTTTAGATGCATTTGAAAAACCCATAGATTATGTCTTTGTCCCTATTGGCGGTGGCGGATTAGCCTCAGGGCTTTCAACCGTTTTTAAACATCTGAGTCCAAACACTAAAATTATCGGAGTAGAACCGGAAGGCGCTCCTTCTATGAAAACATCTATCGCTAACGGTAAAAATACGCCTCTGAAGACCATTGATAAATTTGTTGATGGTGCGGCGGTAAAACAAGTAGGTCATCTTACTTTTGAAATCTGCCAAAGAAATTTAGATGATATTATTTTGGTTCCGGAAGGAAAAGTCTGCACCACAATTTTACGGCTATATAACGAAGAAGCCATGGTTGTGGAACCGGCGGGTGCTTTAACCATTGCTGCTTTGGATTTTTATGCCGATGAAATAAAAGGGAAAAACATTGTCTGTATTGTTAGCGGAAGTAATAACGACATTGAAAGAACAGCCGAAATAAAAGAACGCTCCTTATTATACGAAGGACTCAAACACTACTTTATGATTCAGTTTCCGCAGCGACCGGGAGCATTGAAGGAGTTTGTCAATGAGATTTTAGGTACCGAAGATGACATTACTTATTTTCAGTTTGCCAAAAAAAACAATCGGGAAACGGGACCTGTTATTGTGGGTCTTGAACTAAAAAATCCCATAGATATCGAATCTATTAAAATGCGAATGACAATGAATCATTTTCAGTTTCGTTATTTGAACGAGAAAGAGGATTTATTTACGCAATTGATTGGATAGATATTTCCTTTTCATATTTTGATTATTTCTCAAAAAGTTTACATTTGAATAATAATCAAACGATTAACACTCATGATAAAAAATTATTTTAAAATATTTTTAACAGCAGTCCTAATAGGATTGCTGTTTTCCTGCAGCTCCACAAATCTGATGACCCTCAGAGTTACAGAGCCAGCTCCAGTACATATTAATGTAAAAGAAATGCATGTAGGTATCATCAACCGAAGTGCTTCATCTAAACAAAATGGAGCATTAGACGCCATAGACAAAGTACTTTCTGCCGAAGGAAAACAATTAGACCAAAAAGGATCCCACAATGCCATGTTGGGTCTCAAAACTGAATTATTAAAAAACAATCAAATTAAAAGTGTTGTTCAAATTGACAGTACAAAGTATTTAAGCAACGGATTAAGTTTGTTTCCTGAAGCAATTACTTGGGATAAACTCGATAAAATTTGCAAGGAAAATAAAATAGAAACCATCTTTGAACTTTCTTTTTTTGATACCGACGCCAAAGTGGACTATAAAACGGCGAATATCGAAACCAAGAATGTTCTAGGGCTTAAAATCCCAATGATTGAACATCAAGCAACCATAAATACTTTAATTAAAACTGGTTGGCGAATTTATTATCCTAAAGAAAAAATCATTGTGGAAGAATTTACTACAAACGATAATGTAACATTAACCGGCAGAGGCATTAATCCTGTTAGAGCACTAGAAGCCATCATCGGGAGGAAAGAAGCTGTTTTAAATATCAGTGATAAAATTGGACAGAATTATGCACTAAGACTGGTTCCCTACTACACTCGGGTTTCTCGAGATTATTACGTAAAAGGAACGAACAACTTCGAAATTGGCAAACGTAGAGCACAAACCGGAAACTGGGATGGTGCTGCCGAATTATGGGCAAAAGAGACAAACAATCCTGATCCAGAAATTGCTGGAAGAGCTTGTTACAACATGGCCATCATCAACGAAATAAATGGAAATTTAGACACCGCCATCGATTGGGCTTCAAAATCTTATGCCGATTACGGAGATAAATTAGCCCTAAAGTATGTCAACATGCTCAAAAACAGAAAATCAAAACAACAACAATTAGATTATCAAAAGAATTAGCACAGTATGCTAAAATCGTTGTAATGTCATCAAACATTTCATAACTTTACGGCTCAGACACAACATAAAGAAATCATGAATACCGCATTTGAAAGTAATCCGCTAATCGAAAGATTACCCAAACATTTAAAACAATTTATCAAACCACAGGACTATGCTGATTATACTCCTATTAATCAAGCAGTGTGGCGCTATGTAATGCGTAAAAATGTCGATTACTTATCTAAAGTAGCTCATAATTCTTATTTAGATGGACTGAAGAAAACCGGTCTTGAAATTGAGAATATTCCAAACATGTATGGCATGAACCGAATTCTAAAAGAAATTGGTTGGGCAGCTGTTGCTGTGGATGGTTTTATTCCACCAAACGCCTTTATGGAATTTCAAGCTTACAATGTATTGGTGATTGCTTCCGACATCCGTCAGTTAGAACATATTGAATATACGCCTGCTCCGGATATCATTCACGAAGGTGCCGGACACGCTCCTATTATTGCCAATCCGGAATATGCTGAATATTTACGCCGTTTTGGAGAAATTGGATGCAAAGCCATTTCGTCATCACGCGATTATGAAATGTACGAAGCAGTCCGTTTATTATCGATTATAAAAGAAGCGGAGGGTACGCCTCAAGCGGAAATTGAAGCCGCAGAAAAACAAGTCGATTACTTGCAAAACAATATGGGAGAAATGTCAGAAATGGCACAAATCAGAAATTTACACTGGTGGACAGTAGAATATGGCTTAATTGGAACAGTAGAGAATCCTAAAATTTATGGCGCTGGACTACTTTCTTCTATTGGTGAAAGTGCTTGGTGTATGACGGATAACGTCAAAAAAATCCCCTATGATATTTCGGCGGCGGATCAAAGTTTTGATATCACAAAACCTCAACCACAATTATATGTAACACCCGATTTTGCTCATTTAAACCAAGTTTTAGAAGAATTTGCCAACAAAATGGCGCTTCGAACTGGTGGTCTTTCTGGAATAAAAAAACTAATACATTCCAACGCTTTAGGAACCATTGAATTGAGTACCGGAATCCAGATTTCAGGGGTTTTTACCAATGTAATTGAAGACGATGGCAAACCAATTTATATTCAAACCACAGGAAAAACAGCTTTATCTTACAGAGAAAAAGAGCTTGTTGGCCATGGTACAAATTACCATGCAGAAGGTTTTGGTTCTCCTATCGGAAAACTAAAGGGCATCAATTTGGCCATCGAAGACATGAGTCCGAGAGATTTGCGTGCCTATGCTATTTTTGAAGGTGAAAAAGTAACCTTAGAATTTGAAGGCGATATTGTTGTTACTGGTGAAATCATAACAGGTTCAAGAAACTTACGAGGAGAAATTATTACGATTAGCTTCAAAAACTGTACTGTAAAGCATAACGACACCGTTTTATTCCAACCAGAATGGGGAACTTATGATATGGCGATTGGTAAAAAAGTGATTTCTGCATTTTCTGGTCCAGCCGATGTAAATAGTTTCGATATGATTAACCATGTCCCATCAAGTCATACTATTAAAGCAAAAAAATCGCCTGAAAGAGAAGAATTAGAAGGTTTATACCAAAATGTTAGAGATATCCGTGAAGGAAAACCAGCGAAATTGTCTTTGGAACAGATTTTTGAAATAGCAAAAAACAATCATCCAAAAGATTGGTTACTTGCTATTGAAATCATCGAACTAACACATAAAGACAATAATATCATTCTTGAAAAAGAAGTTGTTGCGCATGTGGAAGCCTTGAAAATATCTCGCCCAGAAGTAGCCAAACTAATTACTAACGGATTGGAATTGATTTTTGATAAAACTACAGCTTAATTAAGGCGCAAATTGCTTTTCGGAAGTGACTTCCTCTCCTTTATACTCCACTTTCCATCCTAAGGAATGCGTAACGAGGAGTAGTTTAGAAAGTTCGCTAATCAGTCTGTTTTGAGCATTCGATTTAAGAGTCGATTTGGAAATTTTTTTAGCCAAATCGGCTTTTACTTTTTTAGTGATGTTATTGAAATCGGCACCGGTAAACTCATTAAATTTGCTTTGCTCAATATCATAATATTGAATATCTGGACTAATTTTTATTTCTTCTTTTGGAATACTTACAATAGAAATAGTTTTGTTTTTTTCATCTACTTCGTATTTCATCTGACGCAAATCATACGCCACCGAAACATCAGAATTGACTACAACCAAAGCTTTTTTATCAAACGAAATCACACCACCAAAATAACTATCCTTGTCTTTATATGTCAGGACTTGCGAAAAATGACCTTCGGTTACGACCAACTTCCCTACATTTTTAATTTGCTCTTGAATCAAATTAGAATTGTATTCGGTAGTACTTTCCTCATCTGAAGTAAAAAATTTATAGGTAAAAAAACCTAAAACTACAATGAGTAATCCGTAAAATAATTTCTTGTATAAGTTGATCATAAATGGGCAATTAAAACTTCATGAAAGGATAAGCAATAGCTAATGTATTGATTTTTTGATTGAGATGTTCCAAAAATTTCCGGTGCGATAATGAATTCGGATTGAATGGTCTATGATGTAATGCTTTTTGGACATCACACACCTGCTGCATCGTTGCAAATTCATTCTCTTGGACATAATTTTCAAAAAAACGCACCCAAATATAATCGATAGCAGTTTGGTTGGGATGCAACATATCTTCAGCATAAAAACGGTAATCACGCAATTCATCCATCATGATTTCGTAACTCGGAAAATAATTAACTATGGATAGTTGAGAATTAACGATTTTATGAATAGCAGTTATTAGATGAGCCTTACTGATATTATTTTCTACAAAACCATCTTTACTATGACGCACAGGAGAAACGGTAAAAATAAATTTAGCACCTGCATTTACAGTATGCACTAATGAAATGATGTTCTCTAAACTTTGTTCAATTACCTCGACGGAAAGCAATTCCTTGGTAAATTGTTTTTGCATCACTTTATGACAATTGGCTACAATTTCACCCGAAATGATATCTCGGTATACCCATGAAGTTCCTAATGTGATAATGAAATGAGTAGATTCTAGAATTTGTTGATGGGTCGAATCGATTAACTGATTGAGATGACTTAAAAATGCTTCTTTGGATACATTTGAAAGCTCCGAATGTACTTCAAAACAATGCCATGCTTCATTGTAAATGAAAATATCTTTTTCAGTAAAATATTTTTTTTGAACACTTCTTCGGATGATTTTTTCTAAAGAAACTGAATTGAAAATAATCCCGAAAGGATTCACTTCCGATTGAAATTTAAAATACTCAAACTTCTCTCCCATATTTTCTGCAAAGCAGGAACCTAAAGACATGATTTTCGATTGATAATCCATTGGAAAATCACTTTTAACAATGGGTATTTGGGTTCTGAAGTTCATATTGGCTGATAATTTTAATCAAAAATACAAAATATTAGTTTGTCAATTTTAACGATTTCTTCACTCTTTTATTCCTTATTTTTGTTTCCACCAAACAAGCCTCTGCGCTACTTCTGAAAATTCTATGAAACTACTATATAGTTATTTAAAAAAACACAAAGCCTTATTGTTTTTCGCTTTGCTGATGGCCGCCATCAACATTTGTTTTAGTTTAAGCGACTCGATTATTACCGGTAAGTTAATGCAGGATTGCGGTGTGGGCATTGCCAAATACAAAGGAAACGAAATGGGATTTATCAAAGCGGTTGGATTTTGGCTCGGACTTTCTTTGGGAGCTGCCATGATTTCGCGTATTACCAAAAACTTCCAGGATTACTTTACCAATATTGTCATTCAACGCACCGGTGCCGAAATGTATACTGATGGGATTAAAAAATCGTTAGACTTACCTTACATGGAGTTTGAAGACCAACAAAGTGGTAAAACATTAAGTATGCTTCAAAAAGTTCGATTAGATTCTGAAAAACTCATTACACTTTCTATATCCTTAATTTTTCAAACTATTATTGGATTTATTTTTGTCTTAGTTTATATCTCAAGAATTGATTTTAGAATTGCTATTGTGTTTATTTTAACAGCTCCAATCATTGCTTTCATTAGTTCTTTTTTGGGCAAGAAAATTAAAGCCGTTTCCCGAACCATAGTACAGCAGACAAATTCATTAGCGGGCTCTACTACTGAAAGTTTACGTAATATTGAATTGGTGAAAAGTTTGGGATTAACCCAACAAGAAGAAGGCCGATTAAACTCAAACACGATTAGGATTTTACAATTAGAAATTCAAAAAATCAGATTCATTAGAAGTTTGAGCTTTATACAAGGAACGACAGTGCATTTTATGCGAACTTGTATTGTTTTTACTTTGTATTATTTTTTATTTAATAGTAAAATAGTGGTGGGTGATTTATTAACGATGGTATTTTTTACTTTCTTTATTTTTAATCCGTTACAAGAATTAAGTGCTTTTATTATTGCCAAAAATGAGACGAAGGTTTCTATGGAGAACTTTGAACACCTGCTCAATACTACTTCCGAACATCGTCCAACCAATCCTAAAAACATTGGAACAATTCAATCATTGACTTTTTCAAATGTGAGCTTTAAACACAAAACAGCTAAACAATCTGCTGTAGAAAATATTAATTTCAATATCAGACAAGGCGAAACTATTGCTTTCGTAGGACCATCTGGTGCCGGCAAAACCACTTTAGTGAAATTATTGGTTGGATTATACCCTCCAGCGGAAGGACATGTTTTGTATAATGGTGTCGATTCCAAAGCAATTGACATTTTGGAATTACGTCAACAATTAGGATTTGTGACTCAAGATGCTCAGTTGTTTTCGGGAACCATTAGAGAAAACTTATTATTTGTAAAACCTGACGCTACTGATCAGGAATTATTAGATGCGTTACACAAAGCCAGTTGCGAAAAATTATTAAATCGTGCTGAAAACGGCTTAGACACCACTATTGGTGAAGGTGGAATAAAAGTGTCTGGTGGCGAAAAACAACGTTTATCGATTGCTCGTGCCATATTGCGTCATCCTAACTTACTAATTTTTGATGAAGCAACTTCAGCTTTAGATTCCATAACCGAAGAAGAAATTACCTCAACCATTCGAAATATTTCAGATCAAGATAGAATTACCGTTTTAATTGCCCACCGATTGTCTACTATCATGCATGCAGATAAGATTTTTGTGTTGGAACAAGGAAAAATCATTGAAGAAGGAAAACACGAGGATTTACTAGTCGAAAAAGGCTTGTATTATGCAATGTGGAGACAGCAAATTGGAGAACGAAAAACTACACCTGTTATATAAAAAACAAAAACCCAAAATCTCAATGATTTTGGGTTTTTACTTTTTATAACTAATTAAATTTATTAATAAAAAAATTGAGTAGTTAGTACATAGTCATTATCTGTTTCAGTGCAAGATTTAGGGTAATCATTTGATTCGAATAGATATGAATAGTTAATTGTAGGATGTCCAGGAAAACTTTCACTTAATAGGTTATGATTAATTGGCGATCCTCCACCATCAACAAAAGCAATTTTATTAAAACCAAGTACGTTTTTCAAAGCATAGTTTTTACTATCATAAGTATAGGTAGTTGTATGGGTTACTCCATGTATATCATATTCCTCAATTTTGGTGATTTCTCCGTTCGTAAAAAAGATTTTTCCAGAATGGTTTAATTGAGTTTGAGTAGTTAAATCACCAACATAATGATCAAAAGAAATAGTCCCATCCGCATTATAAGTGTACACTTCTTTATTCCCCCAACTCATACCTAAATCAAACCTTTTAAAAGCGACTAATTTCCCATCAGCATTATACTCATAAGTATTTCTTTGTTCTACATTTCCGTCTATTTTCCATTCCAGTTGAGTTATTAAATCTCCTGTATAAGTATAATACTCATCAGACTCATCTGTATCATTATCAACAATGCTTACAATTTTGTTCCCATTATAAGTATAATTAACAATCGCACCGTCTGAATCAGTTGTTTTCTTTAACAATACTAAACTATTGTTAGATGAATCTTCGGAAGCACTATCACTATCGCTTGAACAAGATGTAAAAATTAACGCTAAAGCACTAATTGCATAAATGAATTTTTTCATGATTTTGAAGTTTAATAATTTTGGCAAAGAAAGCAAAAAACCCTTTCAATTCAAATGATTTGAACTGAAAGAGTTTGTTTGCTTATAAATATATGATTACTCGTAGAAATATTGAGTTGTGTTGTCTAACTCTTCGTCTTTGTTATAGCTTTTTCTTTGGTTTGGAAAAAGATCTGCATTATAAGTATATGTTCTCTTATAATTCATTGTTTTCGTTGTCCATACACCATCAACATTTACGTCAGTGGTAAGCTTTTTATTGCCTATATTCCCCCAAGAAGTCGCGTTTACATTGTCAAATAATTTTGCGTAACCGACAATGTTTAACGTTGGATTCTTTTTGAAGTTGTGGGTGTATTCTGAATAACTATCGTCGTATCGGCCTGCAATGACAGGATAGTCTGTATTTAACTGGCTCATTACAGTTCTTCCTGAAAAATATATTGTCCCATCTGTAATTAATGTCTCCTGATTGTTTGTCATGTTGATACTAAAGATTTCGTAATTGGCTACTTTTTCATCTACGTTAATAATATCATGAACATATACTGCTTTTTTCTTAGTCGTCTGTGCTCCGTTATATTCATGCGTGATAATCTCTGTTATCTTATCATTTTGGTAAGTATATTCCTTTTTTGACTTTAAAACATCATTGGAGAGAACTTCAATTTTAGTAATTAAATCACCTGTGTAGGTAAATCTGGTTTCACCATTGTTCGTTCCGTCAGTGGAAACAATTTTATTGATTTTTTTATCGTTGTATGAATAGACATCTGTTGTGACAACACTACCTTTCGTTGTAATTGTTTTTTTCAGCAATACGTTGCCCGTTTCATCAATTGGCTCTGGAGTTGAGGAATCTTCGCTGGTAGTACACGAGTTAAAGGCAAGTGCAACAACACTTAACAGTAGGATAATTTTTTTCATCTTGGGGTATTTAAATTTCGGCAAAGAAAACAAAAAAACCGGAAACTTAGGCTCCTGTTTTATACTTTATTATTAAAGATATTCTTACTCTACAAAGCCAATCTCTTTTTCTAAAACTCCCTTGATTTCAGCTTCATTTTCCTCGCTTTCAGAAAGGTCCAAAAAGAATTTCTTAGTAGTGAAAATTATCCTGTCAGCACTCTAGTTGGCTTTTCTGTTTTAGAAAATCGAAATTAAAGCCACTGTTGTTATTAATAAAAAGCCCTTTTAGAATTAGAAACTCTAAAAGGGTATAAGATATACTTAAATATTACAAAAAATTAATTTCTTGTATAGTGTGAAACTTCAACGATTTGACCACTCGGATCATTATAGGTTTGTTTTAAAACTAATTCTTCAGAAGTTAAACTTTGAATTACATAAACGTAAGCGTAAGGAATAGTAGCTCCTGGCATACTATTTACATTCAAAACATTACCACTCGACAAACTCCAAAGTGATGTTTCAACTCCACTAATTGCACAAGAAGAATTATATCCAACAAAATCAAGTTCTCCATTTTGATGAAAATCTTGATAATCTCTATTTGTAGAACAATCATGTGTATAATTCTGAAAAGCACCACCGTTAATAGTACTTCCTTTAATATACCATTTACCAGAAATTGTTGAATTATTTATTTCTAAGTTATTACTCTGAACCAAATTATCATCTTTATCTGTACAACCTACAAACAATAAGAAAAGAATTGGTATGATAAATTTTATTTTCATATAATTATTTTATAAAAGAACCTGCATTTTCTAAAACTGCAGCAATTCCGTTAGCGTTTTTACCCTTTCCTGATGCGAAAAATGGTTGTCCACCACCATTACCGTCAATATATTTTCCTAATTCTTTAATAACAATATTAGCATTTAAGCCTTTATCAGCAACCAATTCTTTAGCTATATAACAGTGAATATTTGGCAAACCATCTTCAACAGAAGCTAAAACCACAAATGAATTTGGTTTTGAATTACCGATTGCTTGCGCTAAATCTTTAGTTGAACTCATTGACAAATCAACTTGCTTTACTAAAAAATTAACTCCATTTACATCTACAAACTCAGAAATCAGACTATCTTTTAAACCATCAATTTTTTCTTTTAATAATTGCTCAATTTGTTTTTTCAATTTGGCATTATCGTCCTGCAAAGAGACTACCGATTTTAAAACATCTTGTGGATTTTTCAATGTTACTGCAATTTCTGCCAACGTATTTTCTTGATTGGTATAGAAATCTTTTACCGCATCGCCAGTAATGGCTTCAATACGACGAATTCCCGCTGCTACCGCTCCTTCAGAAATGATTTTGAAATGCCAAATCTCTGCCGTGTTATTTACGTGAATACCTCCACATAATTCCATGCTTTCGCCAAATTTTATCGCTCGAACATTATCTCCGTATTTTTCACCAAACAACGCCATCGCACCTTCTTCTAAGGCTTGTTGGATTGGAATACTTCTTCTTTCAATTAAAGGTAATTGGGCTTCAATTCTAGCGTTGACGAAAGCTGAAACTTGACGCAATTCTTCGTCAGTCACTTTAGAAAAATGAGAAAAGTCGAAACGCAAATAATTTGGATTTACCAATGATCCTTTTTGTTCTACGTGTGTTCCTAAAATGGTTCTTAAAGCCAAATGCATTAAGTGTGTTGCTGAGTGATTTTTAGACGTTGACGTTCTTAAATCAGTATTTACTTTTGCTGTAAAACTTGCATTTACATTTTCTGGCAATTGTTTTGCGAAATGTAAAATTAAATTGTTTTCTTTTTTGGTGTCAATGATATCAATCGTTTCATTTGCAGAAACCAACGTTCCTTTATCTCCTACTTGCCCTCCTCCTTCAGGATAGAATGGCGTATTATCTAAAACGATTTGGTATAAAACACCATCTTTTTTAGAATCAACTTTACGAATACGCGTGATTTTTACGTCGTTTTCGGCTTGGTCATACCCTACAAATGTCTCTACATTACCCGGAATTAAAACCGACCAATCTTCAGTAGAAACTTCAGAAGCGGCACGCGAACGCGCTTTTTGCTCTTGCATAGAAACATTGAAACCAGCTTCATCTAACTCATACCCTTTTTCACGAAGAATCAAAGCTGTTAAATCGATTGGAAACCCGAAAGTATCGTATAATTCAAACGCTTTGGCACCAGAAACTTCTTGTCCTTTGGTTTCAGTGACAACATTCTCTAATAATTGCAAACCTTGATCTAATGTTCTTAAGAAAGACGCTTCTTCTTCACGAATTACATTCGTTACCAATTGTTGTTGCGCTTTGATTTCTGGGAAAAATTCGCCCATTTGATTGGCCAAGACTTCAACCAGTTTATTGATGAAAGGTTCTTTAGTATTTAAGAATGTAAATCCGTAACGAATGGCACGACGTAAAATACGACGAATAACATAACCTGCGCCTGTGTTCGATGGCAATTGTCCGTCGGCAATAGCAAAAGCTACGGCACGAACGTGATCGACAATGACACGAATGGCAATGTTAGTTTTATTTTGCTCTTCAGAAATATTTTGAACTTCGTTTGAAGTATATTTTAAACCTGTAATTTGTTCTACTTTTTCAATAAGTGGGGTAAAAACATCAGTGTCATAGTTAGACGTTTTTCCTTGCAATGCCATACACAAACGCTCAAATCCCATTCCGGTATCTACGTGCTGTGCTGGTAATTTTTCTAGAGAACCATCGGCTTTACGGTTGAATTCCATGAAAACGTTGTTCCAGATTTCTACAACTTGCGGATGGTCATTGTTCACTAAACTTTTTCCTGAAACCAAAGCTTTTTCTTCTGCAGAACGAATATCTACATGAATTTCCGAACACGGTCCGCACGGTCCTTGATCTCCCATTTCCCAGAAATTGTCTTTTTTGTTTCCAAGGATGATACGGTCTTCATCAATTAATTCCTTCCAAATATCCCAAGCTTCTTGATCGAAAGGTACATTCTCATCAGGATTTCCTTCGAAAACCGAAACGTATAGATTTTCTTTTGGAATTTTATAGACTTCTGTCAATAATTCCCAAGCCCAATTGATGGCTTCTTTTTTGAAATAATCACCAAATGACCAGTTTCCTAGCATTTCGAACATAGTGTGGTGGTAAGTATCGAAACCTACATCTTCTAAATCGTTGTGCTTTCCTGAAACACGAAGACATTTTTGCGTATCGGCTATTCTTGGGCTTTTTGGGGTTCCATTTCCTAAAAAGAATTCTTTGAACTGAGCCATTCCCGAGTTGTTAAACATCAGGGTTGGATCGTCTTTTAGAACGATTGGTGCAGAAGGAACGATTGTATGTCCTTTGCTTTCAAAGAATTGTAAAAATTGCTTACGAATGTCTTGTGATTTCATTGTATGTTGATTCGTTTATTTATTGATTTGATACTTTAAATTACAAATACAAAACCAAGTTAATCCTTTAGCCCTGATGGAAGTGAAAATCCTGTTATTGCGATAAAAATGAATAATCTACTTGAGATTGCTTCGTTCCTCGCAATGACAGATTGCAACGTACAGCAGGAAAATGGACTCCAAAATAACCCAAAAGTTTCGCTTCAAAAAACTATAAATAGTTGAAACATTTTTTAAGTTATTTCGTATAATAGTTGTTACTTTGTAATAATGAGTGCAAAAATAGCATATTTTTAAGTTATGTCGAAAAAAGTTAAGTATTATTACGACACCGAAAATTTAGCTTACCGGAAAATTAAACCCAAAAAAGGAAGAAATTTGGGCTATGCTGCATTATTTTTAATTGCATCGGCTCTTTTTGGTTTTATTTGTTTTGTGGCCTTGATTAATACCTCTTATTTTGAAACACCGAAAGACAAGTTACAGGCTCGTCAAATAGATAATTTAAAGATTAATTATGCTCTTTTAAATGAAAAAATTGAAGCGTTAGACGAAGTTTTAGGAAGTATTAAGGAGCGAGATAAAAACATTTATCAAGTTTATTTTAATAATTCTGCTTTGTTGGATGAGAAAAAAGACAGTATTAATTCGAAAGCTACTTTTAGAGAATTATTGACGTACAACAACGAAAAAATAATCAATAAAACATCGGAGAGAGTTAAAACCATTTCTAAAGAATTGGCCCTACAATCTAAATCTTTAGATCAGATTTTAAAATTAGCTAAAGCCAAAGAGAAATTCCTAGCGTCTATCCCTGCCATTCAACCGGTAAAAAACGAGCAATTAAAAAGACTGGCTTCTGGTTTTGGTTACCGAAGTGACCCTTTTACGAAAGCGAGAAAAATGCACAAAGGAATGGATTTTACTTCACCTACAGGAACCCCTGTTTATGCTACTGGAGATGGTGTAGTAAGACGTGCTGACGCTGGTGCTTCAGGTTTTGGAAACCATGTTGTGATTAGTCATGGTTTTGGTTACGAAACGGTGTATGCTCATTTAAGCCGATACAATTGTCGTCCTGGAAAACGTGTCAATCGTGGTGATGTTATAGGTTTTGTGGGAAGCACGGGACGTAGTCAGGCTCCGCACTTGCATTATGAAGTCCACAAAGGTGGAAATGTAGTAAATCCTATTAACTTTTATTACGGAAATATTTCGGCGGTGGAATATACAGCTATTGCTAAATTAGCAACTCAAGAAAATCAATCTCTGGATTAATGCACATCAATTTACCTGAAAATAAAAGATATTACAGCATGGGCGAAATCGCCACTGCATTTGACGTGAACCAATCGTTGATTCGTTTTTGGGACAAGGAATTTGATATTCTGAAGCCAAAGAAGAATGCGAAAGGCAATAGAATGTTTACGCCCGAGGATGTTAAAAATTTACAATTGATTTATCATTTGGTCAAAGAAAGAGGCTTTACACTGGAAGGTGCCAAAGTACACTTAAAAGAAGGCCAACAAAAAACCTTAGACAAATTTGAAATCATTCGCAAGCTGGAATCCATCAAAACACAATTGACAAATATTAAAAACGAATTGTAACGAATTACAAAATAATCGACTAATTAACAAAGAAAAATAACTTTAAAAACAAACAAAATGAGAAAATGGTTAATCCCCGTAATTATAATTGCCGTATTAGTTATCTGGTCAATTAGTTCTTACAACAGTCTTGTTAGTGTAAAAGCAGATTCAAAAACGGCTTGGGCAAATGTTGAAAGTAGTTATCAAAGAAGAAATGACTTGATTGGCAATCTTGTTAAAACAGTTCAAGGTGCCGCAGATTTCGAAAAAGGAACTCTAACTGCCGTGGTTGAAGCCCGTGCAAAAGCAACATCTGTTACTGTTGATCCTACAAATATTTCACCTGAACAACTAGCTGCTTTCCAACAAGCTCAAAGCGGTGTATCGTCAGCGTTATCAAGATTATTAGTGACTGTTGAAGCTTATCCTGAATTGAAAGCCAATCAAAACTTTTTAGAATTACAATCGCAACTTGAAGGTACTGAAAACAGAATTAACGTTACCAGAGATCGTTATAATGAAGTAGTAAATATCTATGACAAAAAAATTCAAAGTTTCCCAAGTGTACTTTTTGCTAAACTATTCGGATTTGATGAAATGGCAAGATTTAAAGCTGAAGCTGGAGCTGAAAAAGCAAAAGAAGTAGAATTTGATTTCAAATAAAATGACATCAATAACAGAAGCATTTCTAACCCCTGAAGAAGAACGCGCTATCGTGGAAGCTATTTCACAAGCCGAAAAAAACACTTCTGGAGAAATTAGAGTTCATATTGAAAATCATACTGAAAAACCTCCGCTCGAAAGAGCTCAGGAGGTTTTTCATTCTTTAGGCATGGATAAAACAGCCATCAGAAATGGAGTTTTATTTTATGTTGGAGTTTCTGACCATACATTTGCCATCATTGGAGACGAAGGCATTGACAAAGCTGTAGAAAGTGATTTTTGGGATTGCACTAAAGATTTGGTTCTTTCTCATTTTAAGAACAAGCAATTTAAAGATGGTTTGGTCGCCGGAATTTTAAGAGCTGGCGAAAGATTGCAACAACATTTCCCTTTTCAAAGTGATGATACCAATGAATTGACGAACGAAATATCAAAAGGATAAATGAAACATATAAAAACAAAAGGGACCTTATTCTTTGTATTGATAACGGTTTTATTGTTCCAATTTTCAGGATTTTCGCAAAGCGTTCAAATTCCTGAAAGACCCAATTTCATTGCTCCTATAATGGATTTGGACGACACAAAAACCCTGACTGATGCAGAAACACAGCAACTATATCAAAAACTTAAAAATTATTCCGACTCAACTTCAACCGAAATTCTAGTCCTAATTGTAAAAACAACACAAGGCGAAGACATTGCTCGATTCGCAACAGATTTAGGCCATAAATGGAAAATCGGGCAAAAAGGAAAAGACAATGGAATTGTTTTTCTTATAGCAAAAGAGGATCGAAAAATGACCATTCAAACTGGTTATGGAACCGAACATCTAATGACAGATGCTTTGTCTAGAAGGGTCATTGAACAAATTATCAAGCCAGAATTCAAACAAGGAAATTATTTTTCCGGAATTGATAACGGAACAACAGCCATCATGCAAATCATGAGTGGCGAATTTAAAAATGACAAACAACCCGAATCAAAAGGAGGAGGCTTTATTGTTTTTGTAATCATTTTTATTGTCGTACTAATTATTATTGCCAAAAACAAAAACAATCGAGGTGGAAACAGCGGTGGATTTACTGGCTCAGATTTAGCTGATATCATTATCCTAAGTAGTTTAGGAAGAAGTAGTGGTGGTGGATTTGGGGGCAGTTCTTCTGGCGGTGGATTTGGAGGCTTCGGTGGTGGAGGCGGTTTTGGCGGAGGCGGTGCAAGCGGAAGCTGGTAAGTTTATTTTAAATTTTAGAGTTTCGATTTATGATATATAAAAAACTTTGTCTTTATTTAATCGCTCTAATTTGGCTTGTCAATGGTCTCTTTTGTAAAATATTAGATTATGTTCCACGACACCAAGAAATTGTTAAAGAAATCTTATGTTTAGACAATCCTTCTGCTCATATTCTCACCAAATTAATAGGTTATTTTGAAGTTTTAATGGCCATTTGGATTGTAAGTAGAATTAAACCTAAACTCAATGCAATAACTCAGATAGTTATTATTCTCACCATGAATATTTTAGAATTCACTTTGGTTCCTGATTTATTATTGTGGGGAAAATGGAATTCAGTTTTTGCATTATTATTTTGTGTTTTTATATACTACAATGAATTTATTCTAAACAAAGAATAATGTTTGAAAAGTTAAAAAATCATCCTTTTGCAGTTGAAACTTTTTTCAAAAAGTCAATTGTATTAACATTTGCTATTCCTAAAGAAGAATTAGAAAACTTACTGCCTGACTGTCTTGAATTAGATACTTATGACAACAAATGGGCTTTTATAGCTGTGGCTATGGTAGAAACAGAAAAGTTACGCCCGAAGGGGTTTCCTGAATTTATGGGAAATGATTTTTTCTTAATTGGCTATCGTGTTTTTGTAAAGTATAAAAATCCAAAAGGAAAAATTTTTAGAGGTTTGTACATCCTGAAATCGGAGACCAATAAAAAGAAAATGGAATTCTTCGGTAATATATTTACGCATTACAACTATTCTACAACCGATATTATTAAAAACGAGTCTAATGAAAACACACGTTTTGAATCTTTAAAATCAAAATTCAATTTCACTTATTCTGACATGAAAGAAGAAGTTTCATTGCCAACCAATTCTCCTTTTCCCGATTGGAAAACGGCTAAAAAATATGCTGGTCCTCTACCCTTTACTTTTACAGTTAAAGAAGATGAAATCCTAATTATTGAAGGCGTTCGTGAAAATTGGAGTCCTAAACCAATTGAAATAATCAATTTCAAGTTTGACTTCTTTAAGAAATTCAATTTTTCTGATATAAAATTAGCCAATGCTTTTATAATTGAAAACATTCCGTATTATTGGAAAAAAGGCAGAATTGAAAAATGGAAGTAAAAAGAAAATCCTTTCAAGGAGTATTAAATATTTTGAGCTTTAATCGCCATTTTTATGTGTTTGGATTAATCGCTTTAGCATTAATAATTACTAGTCACATATTATTTTGTTGGTCAGACATTTTGTATTGGGTAATAATTTTAGCTTTTATTTATGGGCTAATCATGCCATTAATTGTATCCGCATATGTTTACGATTTTTCAGGCTATTATAATTTTAACTGGTTAAAAAACCTTAATCTTAAGGATTCGAAAGACATACAGATTTTGAACATTAACGCCGGATTTGACGAAACCAGTTTTATTATTAAAAACTTATTCCCTGAATCTAATCTAAAAGTTTTCGATTTTTATAATTCCAAACAACATACAGAACCTGCCATAATAAGAGCCAGAAAAGTGAGTTTGGTCTATCCAAATACGCAACAAATTATTTCAAACTCAATTCCTTTAAAAGACAATTCTGTAGATTATATTTTTTTGTTATCAGCAGTTCACGAAATTCGTACTCAAAACGAAAAAGTTCAGTTTTTAAAAGAATGCCATAGAGTTTGTAAATCAAACGGAAATGTCATTATGGTAGAACATTTAAGAGATTTTCCAAACTTTGTTGCCTTTTCAATTGGATTTACTCATTTTTTCTCCAAAAAAACTTGGCAAAAAGCATTTAAAAAAGCTGATTTTTCGTCATTTAACGAAACTAAATTCACTCCTTTTATGTCAATTTTTACTTGTTCTCCTTAATTTACCATTAAATGGAATTTCAAATTAACATCATAGGCTATTTACTAATTCTGTTAGCTTTAATTCATGTCATTTTTCCAAAATATTTTAATTGGAAAGAAGAATTAAATCAATTAAGCCTAATCAACAAGCAAGTAATGCAAGTACACACCTTCTTTATCGCTTTAACCGTTTTGTTGATGGGAGTTCTTTGTGTTACTTCAGCAACAGAAATTACTACAACTTCTTTTGGGAAAAAAATTAGCTTTGGTTTTGGATTATTTTGGCTTTGCAGATTACTAATTCAGTTTTTTGGCTATTCATCAAAACTTTGGAAAGGGAAAAAATTTGAAACCATTGTACACATAGTATTTTCAATACTTTGGTCATTCTTAAGCTACACTTTTTTAAAAATTACATTAAACTAATACATTTCGATTGCGCTCAGTAATACAATTTTAAACTTATAGATATTGCTTGTTAACAAAAAAAAGGCAGCTCGTTTTGGTAGATTAATGACCACGAAGCTTTCTCTGGCGGTGGAAGTAGCGGAAGCTGTAAACAAACACTAATTAGAAATAAAATACTTATACATACAAAAAACCCATCTTTAAATAAACATTAAGATGGGTTTTTCATTTTCTAAAAAGCCAAGTTAAAAACTCTTCTACAATTTACAGAAATATCGACTTTCCAAACCTGATATTTTCATAATTGATATAATTATCAGTGTTAGAAGTTTGCAATATATTCCCAACAATAGTATCTCCTACGTAATCCGTACTATAATTTTCAGTAGCGTTTAAATCTACTGTAACGATACCTTTTTCAAGTGTTTTTTCAACTGCTTTACGAATCGCATCTCCTTCTTCATTTAATCCAAAATGATCCAGCAACATGGCAGCACTCAATATTGAAGCTATAGGATTGGCTATGTTCTTTCCTTTGGCCTGAGGATAAGAACCGTGAATTGGTTCAAACAAAGCGTTTTTATCTCCCACTGATGCAGAGGCTAACAACCCAATTGACCCTCCTATCACGCTTCCTTCGTCAGATATAATGTCTCCAAACATATTTTCGGTAAGGATGACATCAAATTGACTTGGATTTAAAATCATTTGCATGGCAGCATTGTCCACAAAAAGAAAATCTAACGATACTTCAGGATATTCCTGTGCGATGGATGTAACTACTCTTCTCCAAAGCCTAGAAGATTCTAACACATTGGCTTTATCCACTAAAGTCACTTTGTTTTTTCTAGTCTGAGCTGCTTTAAATGCTAAATGTGCAATTCTTTCAATCTCGAATTTAGAATATTCACACAAATCGGAAGCCACCGTCTCATCTTCACTTAATTTTTTTTCACCAAAATAAATCCCTCCAGTTAATTCTCTATAAATTAACATATCGGTTCCTTCAATGATATTTCTTTTTAAAGGCGATTTATCTAAAAGAGTTTCATATACTTTTATAGGACGGATATTAGCAAACAAACCGAGTTCTTTTCGCAATTTCAGTAATCCTTGTTCTGGACGCACTTTGGCATCCGGATTATTATCGTATTTAGGATCGCCAATAGCACCAAACAAAACGGCATCCATACTTTTACATAACTCTAAAGTCACTTTTGGCAATGGACTTCCTGTTTCATCAATGGCAATTGCTCCTACAGAAGCATTTTCAAATTTAAAAGTATGCCCATAAACTTCCTCAATTGCTTTTAATACTTTTATGGATTGCTGAGTTACCTCTGGCCCAATTCCATCTCCTGATAATACTGCAATATTCAATTTCATTTTTTCCCTTTTATATAATTTCTACATTTTTATTACTCTATTGACTTCAAAAGCCTCAATTTTTTCTTTATTGTTAATTAAGAAATCGATGTCATCATAACCATTTATCATGCAGATTTTTTTGTAAGCATCGATTTCGAATGATTCGATTAAGTCTGAATTCTCAACTGATAAGGTTTGCTGTTCCAAATCGACTATTAGATTTGTTTCCGGATTAGATTCTATTTTTGACAATACTGCTTTCAGAAAATCAGGCGAAACAAGTACCGGCAACAAGCCATTATTTAGTGCATTACCTTTAAAAATATCGGCAAAATAACTGGACACAATTACTTTGAATCCATAATCAGCTAACGCCCAAGCTGCGTGTTCTCTGCTGCTTCCACATCCGAAATTATCTCCAGCTACCAAAATATCACCACTATATGTTGTGTCATTCAACGCAAAAGTGGCAATGGGATTGTCATTTTCATCAAATCTCCAATCTTTAAACAAATGATTCCCAAAGCCAATCTTATTGGTGACTTTTAAAAAACGCGCCGGTATAATCTGATCTGTATCAATATTTTCTATTGGCAAAGGAACGGCAGTCGATTTTAATCTTATAAACTTTTCCATCTTAGTTTAATTGTTTTGTAATGTCAATAATCCTTCCTTCAATAGCAGTAACTGCCGCTACTAATGGGCTCGCTAATATTGTTCTGGCACCTTGTCCCTGACGGCCTTCAAAATTCCTGTTGGATGTAGAAACACAATATTCTCCAGCCGGAACTTTATCATCATTCATGGCCAGACAGGCGGAACATCCGGGTTGTCGGATTTCAAAACCAGCTGCTGAGAAAACTTCTAATAATCCTTCCTCCTGAATTTGCTTGACTACCTGCTGGGAGCCTGGTACAATTAAAGCTGTTACGTTTACTGCTTTCTGCTTTCCTTTGATATAATCGGCAACAACCCTAAAATCTTCAATTCTGGAGTTGGTACAGCTTCCGATAAAAACATAATTCACAGGTTTGTTCAACAGTGATTCTCCTACTTTGAATCCCATATATTCCAACGATTTTTCAAAAGAAACGTCACCTATAGCAGGAATCGTTTCATTGATTTTTACACCCATTCCCGGATTGGTTCCATAAGTAATCATAGGAGCAATATCTTCGGCATCGAAATGGTATTCTTTATCAAAAACAGCGCCTTCATCGGTAGCCAACGTTTTCCAATAGGCAATTTTTTGGTTCAGTTCTTCGCCTTGTGGCGCAAATTTTCTTCCTTTTATGTATTCAAAAGTAGTTTCGTCAGGCGCAATCATTCCGCCTCTTGCCCCCATTTCAATACTCATATTACAAACTGTCATTCGTCCTTCCATGCTCATTTCCTGAAAGACATTTCCAGCATATTCGCAGAAATAACCCGTTCCTGAATTGGTTCCAATTTTTGAAATGATATACAGAATAACATCTTTTGGCAAAACGTTCTTTGCCAGTTTTCCATTTACATTCACACGCAAACTCTTTGGCTTATTCAACAGTAAACACTGACTTGCAAAAACCTGAGCTACCTGACTTGTTCCAATTCCAAAAGCAATGGTACCGAAGGCACCATGCGTAGAAGTATGACTGTCTCCGCAAACCATCGTCATTCCCGGTAGTGTAATTCCTAATTCCGGAGCGATCACGTGGACAATTCCTTGGTATTGATGCCCTAAACCATATAATGTGACTCCGTTTTTATTGCAATTTTTAGTCAATTGTTCCACTTGATTTCTGGACAATTCGTCTTTTATAGGCAAGTGCTGATTTATAGTTGCTACATTATGATCTACAGTGGCTACAATTTGATTCGGTCTAAAAACCGGAATATTACGTTGTTCCAATTCTTCAAAAGCCTGCGGACTCGTTACCTCGTGAATGAGGTGTTTATCTATATATAAGATTTGTGGTCCGTCCGGTACAGTTGATACCACGTGACTGTCCCAAACCTTATCAAACAATGTTTTCTTTTCCATATCCATTAAAATAAAATCCCTAAACTGCTCATTTCAATAATTTGATGCACATCGTCATCTTTCACTTCTTTTTTTCTGTCGGCGAATTTTAAAAACTCCTGATAAACAATATCCAATTGCAATTTTGTCAATTCATACCCGATTTTCTTTGCCCTATATGCCAATGCAGCACGGCCACTTCGGGCAGTAAGTATAATGGCTGATTCGGTTACTCCAACATCGGCTGGATCCATAATTTCATACGTTTCCCTATTTTTTATTACACCATCCTGATGTATTCCGGAACTATGTGCAAAAGCATTAGATCCCACAATAGCTTTGTTGGGTTGAACAAACATGCCCATACTTTCCGAAACCAATCGGCTTGTGTCATAGAGTAATTTAGAATTTATATTCGTATCGAAACCCAGATTTTGATGCTGACGCAACACCATAACCACTTCTTCCAGCGAGGTATTTCCAGCTCTTTCTCCTATTCCGTTAATAGTACATTCAATCTGTCTGGCTCCGTTTATAACTCCTGCAATGGCATTAGCTGTAGCCAAACCTAAATCATTATGGCAATGACAGGAAAGGATGGCTTTATCAATATCGATAACATTTTCTTTGAGGTATTTAATTTTCAATCCGTATTCTTCGGGAAGGCAATATCCTGTTGTATCTGGAATATTTAACACTGTAGCACCTGCTTTAATAGCTTCGCTACACACTTTGGCTAAAAATTCATTATCGGTTCTTCCTGCATCTTCGGCATAAAACTCTACGTCATCTACAAAAGTTTTCGCATACGCTACAGCTTCAGCTGCCCGCTCAAGAATTTCCTCACGGGAAGCATTAAATTTGTATTTGATATGAGAATCAGAAGTTCCTATTCCGGTATGGATACGTGGTTTCTTTGCAAATTTGAGCGCCTGAGCCGCCACTTCAATATCATTTTTTACTGCTCTTGTCAATCCGCAAACAGTGGCATTCTCCGTCATTTTAGCGATGGCTTGTACCGACTCAAAATCTCCAGGACTGGAAACAGGAAATCCTGCTTCAATAACATCTACTCCAAGCTCATCTAAACGACGTGCAATAACTAATTTTTGGGCTGTATTTAGCTTACACCCAGGAACTTGTTCTCCATCACGCAATGTGGTGTCGAAGATTTGTACTTTTTGAGTATTCATATCAAATAATTAAACTTAATTTTAATTTATCGATACGAATGTATATTTTGCGCTGTTGGATGAATGCTTTTTCTTAAAGTGTTTTACAATATTTAACTGATATTAAATAATTACAAAATACTGATAACTAGTATATTAAAAATAAAATTTTACAATGGCTAACCATTCAAAAGATAGTTTATTTGTTCTTATCAAGTCGCTTTCAAAATCTGAAAAAAGACATTTTAAGCTTTATGTTAACCGTTTAGATGTAAATGTTGACGCTAAATTTTTGTCGCTTTTCACGCTTTTGGATAAAATGAGTGATTATGATGATGATGAGATTTTAAAAAGCAAAATTGTTACCAAACTACAGTTGTCCAATTTAAAAGCGCATCTGTACAAACAAATACTTGTAAGCTTGCGAATGAATCCTGTCAATCAGAACATCCGAATTCTGATTAGGGAGCAATTGGATTTTGCAACCATTCTTTATCACAAAGGCTTATACAAACAAAGCTTAAAAATCTTAGATAAGGTAAAATTGACAGCCATTGAACATGAAGAGAAAAATATTGCTTTTGAAATTCTTGAACTGGAAAAAGTTATTGAATCACAATATATTACCCGAAGTATGGTTGGCAGAGCCGATGAATTAATCACTCAGGCAAAAGAGTTAAGCAAGCAAAATGTCTTAGCAAGTAAACTTTCCAACTTATCACTTCAATTGTATAGCATTATGCTAAAAAGCGGCTATGCTAAAAGCGATAAGGAAATGCAGGAGATTAATAATTATTTCGACAGCAGACTCCCTAAATATCAAATTGAAGAACTTGGATTTAGAGAAAAATTATGGCTCTATCAGGCTCATTTATGGCACAGTTTTTTGATTCAGGATTTTTTATCCTGTTATAAATACGCCAGCAAATGGGTTGATTTATTTTACGAAAATCAGCAAATGATCTTCTTAAATCCTGTCTGGTTTTTAAAAGGAAACAACTATTTATTGGAATGCTTATATCTCATCAAACACAAATCTTATTTTAAGGAAGCATTGGAACGATTAGAGCAAACCATTGCATTAGAAGCATTTCCTAAAAATGACAATATCCATTCGCTGCATTTTTTATGTTTCTATAACAGCAAATTCAATCTTCACTTTTTAGAAGGAGACTTTGAAGGCGGTCTCTATTTAGCTGATGAAGTATTAAAAAATCTAAAAAAACATGAGGACCGAATAGATGAACATCATATCATGGTGTTTTATTATAAAATTGCCTGTCTCTATTTTGGAGCTGGAAACAATAGAAAATGCATTGAATTCTTAAAAAAAATCATAGACAATAAAAACCTGACCATGCGTGAGGACTTAATGTGTTTTGCCCGTGTCTTGAGTTTGGTCGCGCATTATGAAGCCAGCATGGATTACCATTTAGAAATTCAATTAAAAAGCACGTACACGTTTTTAATTAAAATGAATGAGTTGCATGAAGTGCAGCGTGAAATGATAAAGTTCTTAAAAAATCTGGGGAACATTTATCCGCATCAGCTCAAATCGGAATTCAAGAAATTGCATGCTCGTTTAAAAACTTTTGAAAACCATCCGTATGAAAAAAGGGCTTTTTTATATTTAGATATTATCTCTTGGCTGGAAAGCAAAATAGAAAACAAATCAGTAGCCGCTATTATTCAGGAAAAAGCAAAAAAATTAGTCCGATAAAAAAAGAGCCTTGATTTCTCAAGGCTCTTTTTTTTTTTTATTTCTCTCTAATATAAATATCTATTGGTACTCCTGAAAAATCCCAATTTTCACGGATTTTATTCTCCAAGAAACGCTTGTAAGGCTCTTTAACATATTGTGGTAAGTTAGCAAAAAACACAAACTGAGGCGTTGGTGTTGGCAACTGCATACAATATTTAATTTTCACATATTTACCTTTCAATGCTGGTGGTGGCATGTGCTCGATGATTTTCAACATGTGCTCGTTGAATTTAGACGTCGAAATTCTTTGACTTCTGCTTTCATACACCTGAACTGTAGCTTCTAATGCTTTTAACAAACGTTGTTTTGTTAATGCCGAAACGAATAAAATAGGCACATCGGTAAATGGTTGCAATTCTTCACGAATCTTTGCTTCGTAATCACGCGTTGACATCGTGTCTTTTTCAACCAAATCCCATTTGTTGACTAATATCACGACCCCTTTTCTGTTTTTTTCAGCCAACCAAAAAATACTTTGATCCTGGCCTTCAAATCCACGAGTAGCATCAATAATTAAGATACAAACATCAGCATGCTCAATCGCACGTACTGAACGCATTACCGAGTAAAATTCTAAATCTTCTTTTACTTTGGCTTTACGACGAATTCCGGCAGTATCTACTAAGTTAAATTCAAAACCAAAACGGTCAAACTTCGTATCAATAGCATCACGAGTAGTTCCCGCAATATCTGTTACCATAAATCTATCTTTACCAATCAAGGCATTGATAAAACTAGATTTTCCAGCATTAGGACGACCCACTACTGCAAAACGTGGTAATTCTAATTCTTCTTTTGTTGGTTCCGGTTTGATTGGAAATGCATCAATTAAAGCATCCAACAAATCTCCAGTTCCACTTCCTGAAATACTCGCAAATGTAAAATACTCTCCTAAACCTAGGTTGTAAAATTCATAAGCGTCTTTTTCACGCATCGCGTTATCTACCTTATTTACCGCTAATAAAACCGGCTTGGTCACTTTACGAAGTAATTTCGCTACGGTTTCATCCATAGGCGTAATACCTTCTTCCACGTCAACTACGAAAATAATAACGTCTGCTTCATCAATTGCTAATTCGACTTGTTTACGAATTTCTCCTTCAAAAACGTCATCAGAACCTTTAATGTATCCACCAGTATCAATTACTGAAAATTCCTTTCCGTTCCATTCGCTTTTGCCGTAATTACGATCACGGGTTACTCCCGAAACCGAATCGACAATCGCTTCTCTTCTCTGTATCAACCTGTTAAAAAGTGTCGATTTCCCTACGTTAGGTCTTCCTACAATGGCTACAATGTTATTCATAATGCTTTTTCAAATATTTTGCAAAGGTAGTCAAAAAAGTGACTCAGTCGCTAAGGTTCTAAGTAAGTGTGTTTTTTAGGATGTATTGGGAGCTATTTCCTGCTATTCGCTACAATCTTTTTTCTCAACACTTCGACTGCGCTCCGTGTGACAAAAAAGGATTTCCGCTACTATCAGGGCTAGGGGTTTATTGATTATATCCAAATCTCTTTAACATATTGGCATTGCTTCTCCAGTTTTTGTTCACTTTCACGTACAATTCAATATGGATTTGTTTCCCGAAGAATTTCTCTAAATCGGCACGAGATTCTACACCAACTTTTTTCAAAGCAGCTCCTTTGTGGCCAATAATAATTCCTTTTTGGGTTTCGCGCTCTACCATGATAAGCGAACGGATTCTAATAATATCTTCGTCTTCAAAAAATTCTTCCGTCACGATTTCTACTGCATACGGAATCTCTTTACTATAATTGATTAAGATTTTTTCACGAATAGTTTCATTCACAAAGAAACGCTCCGGTTTGTCCGTTAAAGTATCTTTTGGATAAAACGGAGGAGAAAGTGGTAATAGCTCAATAATCTTAGCAAACACTTCTTTTACATTAAAGTTTTGCAAAGCCGATATAGGGAAAATTTCAGCATTAGGCACTTTTTCTGCCCAAAACGCTACTTGTTCTTCCAATTGGTCTTGATTTGAAGTATCAATTTTATTCAATAATAATAGGACTGGAATCTTGGCGTGGATGATTTTATTGAAAAACGCATCGTCCTTCAATTCCTTCTCACCAATTTCCACCATATAAATCAAAATGTCAGCATCCTCAAAAGCCGATTTCACGAAATTCATCATCGACTCCTGCATTTCGTATGCTGGTTTGATAATTCCTGGTGTATCAGATAGAATCACCTGAAAGTCATCCCCATTTACAATTCCAAGGATTCTATGACGTGTTGTTTGTGCTTTTGAAGTAATAATAGACAATCGTTCTCCAACAAAGGCATTCATTAATGTTGATTTCCCAACATTTGGATTCCCTATGATGTTTACAAAACCTGCTTTGTGTGACATTTAATATGAATTTATATTTTGCAAAGGTAGTCATATCAACTGAATAGAAGAAATAAAAAAGTTTTTTACATTTTTTGTTGCAAGAGTCGAATTTCGTCGTATATTTGCACTCGAAACAGCGCGGGATAGAGCAGTAGGCAGCTCGTCGGGCTCATAACCCGAAGGTCACAGGTTCGAGTCCTGT
>JASLID010000133.1 GCA_030153045.1 Flavobacterium sp. | reverse complement strand
CCCGGGCCCATGCGGACTCCTTCGCGGCGGAGGTGGCGAGGTCGGGGTGGGAGGCGTTCATGCGGGTCTCCTGCGGTTGGGCCAGCAGCGCTTCGGCGGCGGCGATGACGTGGGGTGCTTGGACGCGGACGAGGTCGTCGGCGAGGAGGTCGCCGATGACGGGCAGCCCGGGCGGCCAGGGGGCGGTCACTGGTCGGCCTCGGCGGCGAGTTTCCAGCACCGCTTGCACTCGACCTTGCCGTCGCGCACATGCCAACGTGCATCCCACTGGACCTTGGTTGCGGCGGAGCAGAGCGAGGTGGCGGTCCAGTGCTCGCGAGGCACCTTGGCGTCATCCGTCTCGATGGAGACAGACGGCACGAGGTGCAGCGTCCTGGTTCGGTCGCGGTAGTAGCCACCCACCGCCCATCCCATCCCATCGGGAACGGGAGCGTGCTCGTAGCCCCACTTCGGCTCGTGCTGGCACTCGGGCATCTGGAGGTCGGTGCGCCGGATGGGACGCCATGTGAAGCCGCGCTCCTCGTCCTGCTTTCGCTCGGCCTTGGAACCCATCGACTTCGCCGCATCCTGTGCTGTCGCAATGACGCGAGCGGGACCGCTGCCGTAATCGCTGTAGGCCATCGACGCGGCGCAGACGCACCCGCACGGAGCGATCTGAATCCACGACACTTCGGACAGGTCGACGGGCTCTCCATCGACCGCGACGAAGATGCCTGCCTCCCCACTCACCGCCGCCTCCCCGGGACGACCACGGCGGCGACGTGGGCACCGAGCAGAAGCAGGGCGCAGACGGCGAGGAAGGCGAGCTGGGCGGTCACGGGGCCACGCCTTCGCTGAGAACGCGGACGGCGGCGATCCGGTCGTAGATGCAGTAGCGCCCGACGTGCTCACCGCTGGCCTGACGGAACGCCCCCTGGTGGGGCCGGACCCTGACCCACAACTCGCCCTCGGCGTCCTCGACCACGGCTCCCAGCCCGGTCGGCTCCTCGGGCTTCGGCGGGGTGATGAGGCTGCGGAGGGCGGCCTGGACACGCTCGGGGAACGGCTCGTAGACGTGGCGGTGGTTGATCGCCGCCGCCAGTCGCTCGACCTGCTCGCGGTCCTCGGGGTCGATGACGACGAGGGGGCGGGCCTCAGCGCCGATGGGCATGGTCGAGTCGCTGACGCCGTACACCCAGACGAACGGGATGCGCCCACGGTCGGCAGGACGCACCGCGTAGATCGCCACGTTCCAGACGCCGTACTCGTTGCGGACCAGCGCCACGTCACCCGGCGACGGCTTCCACTCGCGCCCCATCACACCGCCCCGTCCACGCAGGCCACGTGCTCGTAGCGGACCTCGTGCACGAACCCGCCGCCGCCGAGGTCCAGCACCGCCCAGTCGCGGGCGTACACGTCCTCGCCGTGGGTGAGCGGGCGGCGGCAGACGGCGCAGGTCTTGGTGGGGGTCGGCTTGTCGACCATTCCTCCGAGCAACATTGGTATCCTCGTTCCTGTAGTTGCGGCGCCTCGTTGACCTGTCGTGGTGGCGAGGCGCCCTTCTTCTCTTCTCGGTCTGGACCGGCGGCGGCACGGTCATGGGGCCCAGCGCCGCCGCCGGGGTCTAGGTGCGCAGGCAGCCCACGGCGATCAGCGCGAACGCCACGAGCGGGCAGGCGATGAGCAGCAGCCAGCGGGTGGTGAGGAGGGCGCGGGCGATCACGCGGCGGCCTCCGTCTTGAGGTGGGCCAGGAGCTGGGTGCCGATGTGGGTCGTGTACGACGGGGGCACGCACTCGAACAGCCCGTTCCAGGTCATGTCGTGCTCGACCCCCAGCAGCGCCTTGACGACGTCCTTGTCCGGCGGCACGTAGCCACCACGGCGGACGAACTTCGCCTCGTACTTGTCGCGGCGTGCACCGCCGTAGGCGCCGGCCACCCACTCGTGCGCGGAGTGGTCGCAGGGACGCGGCGCCGCCATGCCCCAGCTCGTCTCGAACAGCCGGGGACGCTGGAGATGGATGGTCACGCCGTCGGTGTCGACCGTGTGCAGGTCGAACATGCAGCCGCACAACGTCACCGGGCTCTCCATGTCCCAGGCCGCGTCCTTGACGTTCTCGATCACATACGGCAGCCCCGATGCGGCCAGCGCCTCCCGCACCGCCGGGATCGACCGCGGCCAGTCCGTGACCCGGCCGGCGTTGCCGCGGGTGTAGAACTGGCACGGAGGAGAGGCGTGGACGGCGTCGTACTCGTGGCCGTAGCTGGTGAGGTAGTCCAGGGCGTCGGCGGTGAAGAACCGACCCGGGTAGCGGCGGCCGAACCGACGCTCGCGGTCCACGCCGGTCACGTCCCAGCCGGCGCGCATGTAGCCGGATCCGGCGCCGCCCTCGCAGCAGAACAGGTCCAGCAGTCGGGGCTTCACGCCGCACCCCCCGGCCGGTTCGCCAGCGCCCACAGCAGCACCCCGCACCCCTCGCAGCGGGCGGTGACGTCGGGGGCGGCGGTCTCGGCGGGGAGGATGTGGGTGAGGTGGCAGGGGCAGGTGATCGTGGTGGCGGTGGCGGTCATGGGGTCGCCTGTTCGGGCGGTGTGGACACCTGGGCCGCGTTCTGCGCGTCCCAATTCCGCTTGGCGATGGCGCGTTGCTTTGTGTTCCGGCGGCCGCACCAATCGCACCTCGGAGCGATGCCGTAGTGCCTCTGTCGAACATGCAGCCCGAGACGGTGCAGCACGCGAGCGTGGAGACGGTAGATCTCGCCAGTCATGGGCACTCCTCGGACGTCGAGCGGGCAGGCGTATTGGCCAGAAGAGGCATCAAGAAAGGTTGACGATTTGGACTGACGTCAACTAACCTTGATGCATGACGAGAACCGCTACAGAGTGCGTAACCCCCGACGGCCTGGCGGCCTACCAGGCGCTTGTGCACCTGTCGTTCCCGCCCGCCGATAAGGTCACAGAGGACTCGCTGGGAGACCTCCACGAGATCTCTGACGCTGCGGCCCGAGCAATCCGGTATCAGGTAGAGGCCCTCCGGAACCGTGAGCCCTCCACGTCGTGGCGAGCCATCGGCCAGGCGCTGGGAATCTCCGCACAGGCCGCGCAGCAGAAGTACACCCGCGCGTAGGTTAGGCATCGCCCTGCCGCCCCTTCGAAGACGCGCGGGTGATCCACCAGCAAATCTTCTGGGCGATGGCCTCGCGGTCCATGAACGGGTTGTTGAGCCAGTAGCCGATGTCGTCGCCGACCAGATCGCTCGCCTGATCGAGCGTCAGATCGACCTGCGCACTCTTGGACTGTTCCGCGCCGCAGTCGCACGCGTTCTGACCGCGCGGTCCTCGGCACGAATTGGTGTGCTGTGCCCTCTTGCTGGGCATCGGCGACGTGGACACCCAGGGGCTTTCCCATTCGGCATGGGGCCGGCCACCGGTCGCAGTGCAATGGCAGTCACGCTCCTCAAGAGTCTGGGCCGCCACGGTCACGGTGTGTGTTGTCTCGGCCGCGTGCTCGCTCACGCCGCCACCCCCACCCAGCGGAACAGTCGGTGACCATGCGTCCCCGGGTCCGTCGACACCTCGTCACCGCACGGCCGGATCACACCCTCGGACCGCAGCGCCGAGAACGTCGCACCGACCACGCCACCCCTGACGCCGTGGATCGCACGGGCATCGTTCGCGGAGAACGGTTGCCCCTTCGCCGCGAGCTGACGGATCGCCGCCTCGACCTTGGCGCGGTCTGCGGGGTGGGCTGCGGTGGCGATGGCCTGGCCCTTGAACTTGAGCCGCTGACCGGGGCACGCGCAGCCTTGCGTGGGGACATGGAAGCCGCAGCCGGAGCAGCGAGTGGGGTCGGCCTTGAGGCGGGCGTCGAGGGTCATGGCGGCGGTCACGAGACCGCCTCGCGATTGCGCATCGCCCATGGCCCGAGGTAGGTCTCGACGATCAGCGCCTCGTCAGGAAGGGCGAGGGCGCGTTCAGCCTCGTCGCGCTGACGCTGGTAGTAGGCGCGGAACTCGGTGATCATCTCGGCGCGCGTCCTGCGCCCCGAGTCGGCGATGCCACCGACTCCGGGCGCGTGACAACTCGTCATTCGCTCGGACATGAGACCCCGTCGTCACGTCGAGCGGCCTGCGTCCGGTTGAACCACGCCACCGCCGCACGTTCGACGACTGCCTCGGCCCCACTCACCGACGCCACCGCCGCTCCACCAGGGCCGCAGCCGACAGGGCCGCCGCGGTGTCGTGGATGGCGCGCGTGCAAGTTGCACAGATTCCGGTGGTGCCGTGGGGGCAGCGGAGTTCGGCCCAGACGGGGCGCTTCATGCGGCACCGCCCTTGACCTGCTCCTGGATGAACGCGACGAACTGCGCCATGTGGTCGTACCGGCGTTTGAAGATCTGCCAGTCGCGCTTCATCGACCGAAGCAGCAGCTCGGAGCCGAACTCACTGGCGGCGACCTCTTCAGTCGGCACGTAGTCCGACGTGGCAGAGTCCTCGCCCTTGACGGCGACGAACGCGCGGAGGTCAACCGGCTTCTTAGGGTCGGGACGGAAGGTCACTCGGAGGAGTTGTCCGGCCTGCTCGAGGCGCCACTTCTCTGCGGCGAGCGTGTCGTCCCACTCGAACCGGCCGTGGAGCGGGTGCTCAGGGTCGCGGGCGACCTCCACAACGAGCGCGGGGGAGAGTGCCCCGTGCTCGTCGCGGATGGTCTGGAGCTGCTCGCGGAGGTTGGTGCTCATGCCGCACCTGCCCCGACGCGCCTCAAGCAACCTTGCCGGGGGCTGCCTTGACACGACATGCCTGCCTCGCCGCAACCCACCAAGCCGGGACGCACCGCACCCGTCCCCGCGCGACCCCACCCCGCCTTGCCTGCCCCGCCGCGCCTAACCCGAACGGGCCTTGAGCTGACAGGCCATGCCTGCCGCGCCCAGCCGAACACTGCCGGACCCAGACCTGACGTGCCGATGCCCAGCCTGCCTAGCCACAACTCGACATGCCGTGCCGTGCCGTGCGATGACTTGCCTGCCATGCCAGAGCCAGCCGCACCACTCCATGCCTGCCTAGCCACTCCTCGCCTGACCACACCACGATCGGCCATGACTTGCCGCGCCCCGTACTGAGTCGTCACGCCGAGACCACCTCGACGTCGCGGGTCTCGTCGATCTGGTAGGTGCCGAAGTCGCCCTTCTTCTCCGGGCGCCACTCCCCGACACCGACACCCATGCCGCCGGCCTCGATGAGCGAGAGCACCGACTCGCGGGTTAGCATCGACTTCACGTAGGTGACCTCGACCTCGGTCTGCCACTCGGTGAACTCCGGCCGGTAGCGCAGATCGGTGCCGCCCATACCGACGCGGGTCACGTCCTCGCGCATGTGCGGCTCACCGACGATGCGGGCGAGCTTCTGGCCGTCAACCTTGCTGAACTCGGCGTCCATGAAGATGCACTGACGGGCGGTGGTCATCGGCATCGCCTTGCCGAAGAACCGGCAGGCGCTGACGCTGGCGGCCTTGAAGGCGATGACCGGGAAGCCGTAGCCCTCGTCATCGAGCCGGTAGAACGCGGCCTCGTACTCGGCCTGCGGGTCCTTGGGCTGCTTGGGGGTCTTGCGTCCCTGCATCGCGTCGAGCATCTGGCGCTTCGACTTCTCGCTGAACTTGTGGACGATCAGCGGCGCGGTCCCGAGCAGGGGGACGCGCAACGTCTCGGTTCCGATGCGGCTGATGCTGATCTGTGCCTCGGTCATTGGTATGCTCCTGGTTGGTTAGTTAGTCGTGTGTTCCGACCCCGTCGCCATGCCCGGCGCGGGGTTGGTCTTTGTGTGAAGGCCCAGCGATCACGCGGCCACGCCCTCGGTCAGCGTGTCCAGCGAGACGCCGAGGAACTCGGCGGCGCTTTGGAGCTCGTTGACGTCGAAGGCGATGGCGCCGTTGAGGCGCTTGGAGACCTGGGCCTGTGAGATGCCGAGGTGCACAGCAAGGGTCTGCTGGGTTATACCCCGTCGCGCCATCTCGGCCCGCACGTTCGACCCGACCGACAAGGCAGGGGATGTGCTCATGGCTTAGTTCTAGTGCCTGAGGCATTATTCGTCAAGGCACTAGACCAAAGTTACAGGCGTGTTCTTACCCTCGGACCGTTGTCCACAGCCTCATCCACAGATACGGTATTGCCATGTCCGTTACTTCATTGCCACAGCGGCAGTCGGCGACAGAGCGGGTCGCGGCGGAGGTGCGAGCGCTGATGGGACGTCACAACATGACCCAGATGCAGCTCTGTGCGGTCTTGGGGGTGTCCCAGACCGGGGTCAGCAAGCGCCTGCGAGGTCTGACGCCGTTCGACGCCAACGAGATCTGGCTCCTGGCCGAGCACTTCGACGTGAATCCAGGAACGCTGTTCGGCATGGGTGTTGCCGGCGGCGGACCCGACGGCGGCGGTAGTATGACTACTCACGGATATGCACACTCACTCGCCGCGTGAGGCCCCTAGCGAGACCCGAACCCCCGGTGGTATAGACGGAAGGATGACCTTTACACGGGGAAATTCGCTCAGGGAAGTCATCACCAGCACGTTCGAGAGGCCGGTTCTGATGCCCCATCAGTACGTGCGCCGCTACGAGGCCTACATGCGAGGCCTGAAGAGGTCTCCCCGCACCATCAAGCAGCGGTGCCGCTGGGCGGAGCGGGTGCTCGAGCAGTGGCCCGACCCGGGACACGCCGACACGAGCACCATCGTGGAGTGGCTGGGCTCACTGGAGATGCAGAGCGACAAGGACGAGCTCACCACCTCGACGCTCGCGACGTACTACAGCGACACCAAGGCGTTCTTCGGCTGGCTGACGCTGGCCGGACTGGTCATGTCGAACCCTATGAGCGCCGAGGACCTGCAGCGGCCGAGACCGAAGCGCCGACAACCGCGCTATCTCAGCCATGCCGAGTTGGCGCGGGTGTTGGCCGAGGCCCCGAAGTACCGGCACATGGAGGCGTGGACGACCCTGGCCCTGCGTGCCGGCCTGCGCGCCAGCGAGATCGCCGCGTTTCGTGGGGAGTTCATCACCGACGACAACATCGTGCTGGGCGGCAAGGGCGACAAGGAGGCCACCCTGCCGCTGCACGCTGCGATACGACAGATCGCCACGGAGTACCCCCGGCGCGGATGGTGGTTTCCCAGCGATGCGCACGGCGGGCATGTCAGCGGCAACACGGTCACCATCCTGGTCGGGCGGTTCTTCCGCCGCCCTGAGGTGGACATCCCCAAGGGCTCGATCCACCGGCTCCGCCACACCTACGCCACGATGCTGCTCTGGGACGGCGCCGACCTGCGCCAGGTGCAAGAGCTGATGCGCCACTCGTCCTCAGCCACCACCGACGTCTACACGGGCGTTTCCCGCGCCGACCTCCGCGCCGCGATAGACCGCCTAGGCAAGTCGGCCTAGAACACACCAACCGCCCCCCAGCCACGAAGGCTGAGGGGCGGTGGCGCTTCCCGGGGCGGTCCGGGGGCGAGCGGGGGGTCAGGCGGCGGGCTTGTTCTTCGGCGCGGCGTAGACGGCGGCGCTGGTGACGACGCAGGTGGCGAGCGCGACGAGCCAGTCGTGGCCGGAGAGGTCGCCCTGCTGGGCGACGATGAGGGTGGCGCCGGGGGCGACGAAGGCGACGGCGGCCTTCCAGTAGGGGGCGAGCTTCTTCATGGCGGTCCCTTCTAGGACAGTCGGTGGAGCACCTGCGAGCACCGCAGGCAAACGATGAGCGGCCCCTGAGGGCTGCGGGACCACAGCGCCCCCCGGTGGCCGCGGACGATGCAGACGAGCGCCCCCATGCGCGGGTGCACGTCAGCGGCGGCGGATCCGGTAACGCATGGCGCGGTGGTCGGAGTCGGGCAGGTCGCGCAGCAGCTCGCACGCCACCAGCAGCGCCCGCCGCAGCAGCCCGTAGTCGATGACCTGGGTGCCGTGGGTGCCGCCCGTCTTGGGCAGTCCGAACTCCCACGACGTCACCAGCCCCAGCGGCTTCTCGAGCCGCTGCCGGACGATGCCCGCCTCGTTGTGGAGGCGGAGGTTCTTGTTCCAGTCGCCGTTGATGAGGACGTCGGCGGTCGGGTCGCGGCGTTGCAGGTCGGCCTTGAGTGCGGCGAGTCCGACGCAGCAGTCGAGCCACGCGGCGGCACGGGTGGGGGTGTTGTCGAGCGGCATGTGGACGACGACGAGCCAGAGCCGCTTGCCGGTGGCGGTGATGCGGAGCCGCAGCACGAGGGCGTGGACCTTGGCCGCTTCCTTGCCGCCGTGCTCCTGGTCGCGGACCCATGTCAGGTCGGTGAGCTTGTGCGCGAACGGCTTGCCGAGGAGGTCGACGACGGCGGGGTTCCAGGTGGCGAAACACTCGCCCGCGGCGGCACCAGTGAGGTGAGCGTAGGCCCAGTCGCTATCACCAAGGGCGGCACTAAAGAGTGTGTCTGAGCGAGACGCTGCCTCTGTGCCGGTAATCAGGTCGGCCTTGCCACGGAGCCAGATGATCGCGTGGCGCCATAGGTTGCTAGGCGTATCGAACCGGCCAGAATTATGGGCAATCCACAGCCCGCGGCGCGGGAGTCGCCTGCGGCGAGGATTCGTCTGAGGCTGAACCAGCCGAACGTCCGACACGGGCCCTCCTTTGTCGATTGGCGTGGAAGTTCCGCTCGCGGCGGCAGGCGCGGCAGTAGCGGCGCCCCTGGTAGAGCCAGGTGTTGTCGTCGCTGTAGGGGTGTCCTGCGGGACAGTGGGTCTTGGATGCAGTTCCGTGTGTTCCGTGACGCACTGCGTCCGCTGCGTTGCCGCCGGGCGTGTCGTAGCGAAGATTGACTAAACGGTTGTCTGTCGGATCGCCGTTGTTGTGGCACACGTACATCCCTGCGGGGCGCGGCCCCAGGAATGCAATGGCGATCATCACGTGGAGTCGGCTCTTACCTATCCGGACATAGGGGCCGTCCGGCTTGGGGGTGAGCAGATCACCACCCAGCGTCCTGGCGCGGCCCTCGCTGCTTACCTCATACCGGCCGACTCGCCGCCATTCCTCGCCTGGTGTCATGACACCAGTCTAGCGTGGTGCTATGACACCTGCTAGTCTCGGTGCTATGACAGTGGCGCAATCTAGGTGGAACGGTGAGGATGCCTTGTGCAACGAGGAGGCCCTCTACAGGAGCACGCGGGGTATGGGCGCGGACCAGCGCCGAGAGTTCTATGCCTACTTGATGGGCCAGGTCTCCGGGTTCTTCGACTCCGACCAGTGGGGCGCGATGCTCGACCGAGCGACCGCCGCCATCCAAGAGCCTATCGAGGGGTGTCGCTGGTGAGCACCGAGCCGCCGCGAGAGCACTCACTGGACTGTCCTGGGTGTGGTCATGTGCTCGGCGTTCACGCTGTCGCACTCGGCTGCCTCTATGGGTGGAAGTACGACGTCGACGGCATGCCACAAGGCCCGAACGGATGCGAGTGCCCACTCACGCTGGCGGGCACCTTTCAGCCGCCCGACGAACGAGACATTCCGCAGGTGCCATGAGCGCGCTCACAAGCACGTCTTGCCGCTGCTGCGGCCGCCTTCTGCGCAAGACGGAGACCGACCCGAACACGCTTCACTTCGACTGCTGGGCCGAACATCACTCCGGTCCCGAGCCAGTCTGGCCGCCCGACCACGAGTGCGAGGTAACGTCATGACACCCACTACGCTGCGCCGTGTGCCCAACGCCCCGAAGACGCCGATGCACTCGTTCCGGTGTCCCGACGAGTTGTGGGCTGCGGCCAAGGCGAAGGCCGACGAGAAGGACGAGACGCTGACCGACGTGCTGCGGAAGGCCTTGGAGCGCTACGTCAAGCGCGCCTAGTCCTCCCCAGCGATCCGCGGCAGCCACACGCGCTCGTACCAGCGGCACGTCACCACGACCGCGGCGGCGTAGACGAGGGGTGCGGCGGCCACCGCCAGCACGAGGAAGGCGAGCGGCCTAGGCACGGGTCCACCGCCAGCGCACGTGGGGGGCGGTGCTGACGGCGACGACGTAGACGGGCTTGGCGGCGGTCACTCGCTCGCCTTCAGATAGTGGGTGTCACCCTCGCAGCGCGAGTTACACCGCCCGACGTGGACCGTGTGAAGGTGTCGCGCCATGTCCGCCCGCAGCTGGTCACGACCTTCGGCGGTCTGGAGCAAGACGGCTCGCGGCGCATCCGCCGCAGACGCGTCCAATGGGAACTGGTCGTCGCAACGAGGGCAGTACCCTTCACGACCGCCGCTCATTGACTGGTACACGGCGTCCGGACTGCCACACTCGGGGCACTTCACGACTGCCTCGCCAGCCACGTCTTGACCGCCCCCAGCACCTTCGCGGCCGGCGTCTTGTCCTTGCCGATCGGCTGCGCCCACACGAGCTCGGCGGCCCGCTTGGCGATCGCCTCGATGTCCTCAGGCTTCACGGTTTCCTCCGGGGGTGTCAGGACCAGCGGGTTGGGCCGGTGCTCGTAGTCGCGACCGCCGATGCCGTCGCCGCCGTCGATGTAGTCGCGCCACTGGGCCGCCGCACCCGGCGCGAGCGGCAGATCCGTGCCAAGGACGAAGTGCAGGTGCGGGTCGAACCCGCCGTGGTCGTGGTCCCGCCGCCACGCAGCAGCACCCCACCGCCGCAACGCGCGGACCAGGGTGGCCGACTGCACGGGCGTCAGGTCCCAGGTGCGCAGGTCGAAGCAGCCGCCGAGGTCGTGGTAGCCCGCCGAGTCCGCAGCACCACCGCCGGGGACCTGGGACATGTAGGCGCCCTGCACGATCGTCGGGGTCCAGCCCAGGTCGTCGCAGAACGCCAGCCACCACTCCCACATGTAGTCGGTGGCGAGGACCGCGCGGCCCGAGGTGTCGACGCAGCGGGGGCGGACGGTGTCGGTCACGAGTCCGCCGGGATCGCGGGCGGCGGCGGGAGCGGATACTTCTTGGACAGGTCGGTGCAGTCGTGCGGCTGGTACACCTCGCCGATCCACTCGCGGACCTTCTCGAGATAGGCGGCCCGCTCCGGCGGCGCCCCCTTGGAGGCCAGGTCGACCACGAAGAACCACAGCGTCCGTGACGCCTCGCGGGACTCGTTGGCGTTCTGGCAGCTCGTCACCGCGTTGGCCTGGTTGGTCGCGGCCTGCTCGTTGTTGCGGCGGGCGTCGGCGCGGCCGTTGAAGTAGGTCCCCGCCGACGCCGCGATGGCGAGGACGAGGGCGGCCACGATGAGCAGCGGCGCGACCCGGCGGTAGACCACCGAGGCCATGAGTCGTTCGTCGAGCCTGTTCACCGAAGACCTCCCGAGCGGTGGTGGTGGTGGACGCGTCCAGCGAAGAACCCGAGGAGGAAGCCGACGGACCCGCAGGTGAACAGCGGCATCAGTTCAACGGTCATTTGCCTCGGCCTCCCGGCCAGTACCGTGATAGGTCGAACCCGAGGACGCCGCAGAGCCCCACGGCGAGCCCGTAGGTGAGGTAGGCGCCGTTGTAGGTCTCGCTCCCGGCGTCGAGGCTCAAGTTGTAAATCAGCACCCCGGCGATGATGAGTCCGGCGAGGAGTGTGGTGGGACGAGGCGCGATGGGCTGCCCGTGGTCGTCTTCGGGGGGCTTCTGACCCGGGTCCTGCTCGGGGTGTGTCACGATGCACGTCTCCCTCGGCATGTCGTGGCGCGTGATGTGCAATGACCCGTGTCGCCCCCCAGCGCCGTGTCAATGCCCTGATCGGGCTATGTATCTGACCGCCCCCCAGCGGTCTCCTTGCTAACTAGCCGTTCGGGTCCGGTGAGTCGGAATCCCGAGCGGTCAGGGCACCGCCACTCCCGGCGGTGCCCGCCTCTCTCCCCCTGAGAGCGGTCGTGCTGGACGGTAATGGCGCGGCGTCGGCGGTGGTTTCCGAAGTGCCACCCCGGCGACCGCGTCAGCCGATGGCGAGTTGGACGTACACGTCCTCGTTGTTGGCGAAGATGGTCAACGGGTTGGACGAGTTGGAGATGGCGGTACCGTCTGTCACGATCTGCTGCCACGCGGCGCTACCGGGGTCCGCCGACCCATTGACGTTGCTAATCCAGACCGCACCGCCCGCACCGCGGATCGTCACCGAACCCCGCCCCGTACCGGGGAGGGTGTCCAGACCGCCGATGTACCCCGACAGGTCGTGGGAGTCGGCGTCGGTGCAACTGATCGCGATGAGGCCGTCGTCCCCATACAGAATCTTGCCGGTGCCGGGGTCGGAGTAGGTGTCGGTGGTGGTGCCGTTCCACTTGTAGTGCAGGCCCATCGAGGGTGGCCGAGCGTTGAGCGCCGCCGTCAACCCGTGCGGCGTCACACCCCGGGCAGCGTCGGTGCCGGTGATGGTCTCCGCGTCGGTGGCGAACTCCACCAGTCCCGCCACCGTGTCCGACGCGCCACCCACCGCAACCTGTAGCGCCGCCGTGTTCGCCAGCGTCAGCAGCGATCGACCGTAGGACGTCGTGGACAGCGCCGCGATAGCCGTCAGGTCAGAGTCGAGCGGCTGCTTCGCTGCGAGGTCCGTGACGAGGTTCGTCACCTGCGACTCGGCGATCTGGATCGACGTCGACCCCGCCGCCGTCGTCAGCCCCTTGCCGTTGACCGTGAACGTCGCCACCGACGACGCCGACCCGAACGACCCCACGTTGGAGTTCACCGTCGCCAACGTCGCCGCGTTGCTGTTGTTCGCCGACCCGTTGAAGCCGCTACCCGCCGAGGTCACGTCCCCGGTCAGCGTGCCGATGGTCCGCGAGGTCGTCAGGGTCGCTGCGGAGCCTGTGGTGTTCTGGTTGAACGTCGGGAACGTGTTGGTGCCAGCGGTCAGGTCCTTGTTGGTGTACGTCGCGACCGCCGTGCGCTCGGTGGTAATCGCCGAGGCCACCGAGGAGGCGAAGTCGGAGATGTCCGCCACCATGATCGCGAGGTCCGTCTTCAGCTGCGCAATCGTCCGGTTGACCCACGAGCCAGCCTTGCGCTGGAGGACGTCGTCGTTGGAGGGGGACAGCGCCGCGATCGCAGTGAGGTCGGAGTCGAGAGGCTGCCGCGCCTCCGGCACCCACTTGCCCGACGCCTGGTCGTAGGTCAGCGAGTCGTTGTCCGCCACCCCGGTCGTGTCCACGTCGGTCAGCGCGGCCAGCGTGGTCACACCACCGCCACCCGTGGAAGACGTCGAGGACGACGACACGGCGGTGCGGCTACCCAGTGGCACCCACGGCGCTTTCGCTCCCCAGTCAGGCATCAGGCGGCCTCGTAGAAGCCCTGGACCTGGTACGTGTCACCCGAGTTCGGCGTCCACGGCGTTGTCCCTGAGACCGACGCCAGAGCGTTGGTACCGGTGTTCGGGTAGAGCATCAGCCCTGTCGACCCCGAGCCTGCATATTGCAGGTTCCACTCGTACTGCGCCACCGAGGCGTCGACCGCCACACCCTTCCACGTCCAGATCCCGACACTCGCCTTCGGCGCCACAGGCAGACTCAACATCAGGACCCCTGTGCCCCAAGTCGTCGTCGACCCGACTATGAGGAGGAGTCGGAACGCGACGAGCTTGTTGGCTTGCAGGTAGCCGCCAGCCAGTGTGCCGTTGCCGATCGCGGGGGCGGTACCGGTGCTGGTCCACGCGGGTGTGTAGGACGTCCATGCCTCGGTGAGCGCCTTCAGGAAGTCGCGGTACTCGGCGAGATTGGTGGGGACGGTGGTCGTGTCGCCCGAGGCGATGGTCGGGACGCTGCCGGTCTTGACAGTCACAGCAATCCTCCGTTCGGGCTATGGCGCCGGGGGTGGGCAGGCGTACCTTGATGAGGGTGAGGGTCTTCTTGGTGGCGGCTGTTGTGGCGGTGGTGATCCCGCTCGTGCAACCAGCGCACGCGGCCGGACGACTACAACCCGTCAATGAGGGCGGCGACAAGCAGCACTGCGTCACCTTCGGCGAGTTCGTCACGCTTCATGTCGGGATGCCCGTGCGCCGCGTTCAGCGGGTCCTCGACACCAACGGCCACCGGGTCAACCGCCGCACTCTCGACGCGTTCGCCGCCGGACTGCACCACGCCGTCCACGGCCAGATCGCGCGGGGGCAGGTGGTTCGCCAGTACCCGACCTGCACCAACGACCCGCAGACCGCAGGGAAAGCGTTCGTCGAGTTCGGGCACAAGCGGGGCAAACTGCGGGTGACCCTGACCTACTTGACCGGGACCGCCTAGAGCGCGATCGGGTTGGTCCCGATGACGCCGCGGGTCGCATCCCCACAGACGTAGGTCGTGTCTTCCGGAGAGGAAGACGAGACGTTGAAGGTCGTCACGCACCGCTCGCCCGGGCCATAGACGCGTGTGTAACCCTCGATGAAGAATGACGCGCTCGAGCCCGTGTCTTGCGTGGGCCGATTGCTCACCGTGACCTTGTCGCCCATGTTGGCTGCTAGCACCGCCGCGCAGTTCGGTGTCTTCCCGACCTGCGCCAGACAGTCCACCGTCAGCGTCGGAATGCGGACCGTCGAGTCCTTGTACTTGTAGAGCGCCCAGCCCACCTGGAACAGCGGCTCGTCGTCGTCCTGCGCGGCGGTCTCGATATTCAGGGTCGCCACGCCGTTGTCGGTCTTGGACTGGGCGTCGACCACGTGCGCGGTGTAGGCACCGGAGACGTCGGCAGCGGTGATGTCGTTGGCGACTGCGCTGCGGTCGAGCTTCGGCTGGTAGTCCGACTCAACCATCTGCTGCGCCATGTCGAGGGTGAAGACCGCCGACTCGGTGAGACGGTGGCCCCGGTTCTGGAACGTCAGCACGCCGTCGCGGTTATCGAACAGGAACCCGCCCTCGGTGGTCTCAATGACCCGCATGAGCTCGACAGCCTGCTTGTCGGTGGTGTCGATGTGCTGCACCGTGACCTGCCCCGTCTCGGCATTGATTGCACCGGACTCCAGACCGGCGTACCCGGCGTAACGCGCGATGCGCGCGGAGGTGGTCTCACCCGCATGGCCGGTCAGCATCGCATCCGAGTGCGCCGTGACTCGCGCACCACTGAGCGCCGAAGCGAAGAGCGCCACATGGGCCAGAGTCCCAACGAGGCTGGACGACAAGAACACGCCCGCGGCAGATGGCACGACGTACCCCAACGCCAGCGTGTAGAGCCCTGTCGCCCACGCACTCAGGGCCCCCGTCGCCACCGATGCGCCGTTGGCGTACAGCGTCCATGTGGTACCGCTGATAGTGAGCGCCCATGTGTGGGTCTGCCCGACCGCGAGGGTGGCCGAAGACAGGATAGAAGACCCAGCCTGGTCGGCGGCACCGAGATGGCCCGTGCTGTCAACGTAGACCGCCAGGTTCCGAGTCGCGCCTGACAGGCCGCCGATGAACATCGAGACCGCCGGAAGCGCGGTCAACAGGAACGACCCGCTGATGGTGATGCTCGTCGAGGAGAGCGTTGCCTGC
>JASLID010000176.1 GCA_030153045.1 Flavobacterium sp. | reverse complement strand
GCCGTCGAATTGAAGTTTCTGATCAATACCGAGGGCGCGGTCACGCAAGTGGAAGTGCAAACCTCGTCCGGCTATCCGCTGCTCGACGAGGCAGGCATGGCCGCGATCCGCCTGTGCACCTTCCATCCGGCGCGCAAGGATGGCCGCTTGATCGAGAGCTGGCATGGCGTCAGCTACAAATGGGCGCTCGATTAAGCACATGGCCATCGATGACGCAGCCGCGGCAATCGCTTTCATTGGCAAGCACGGCGTGGTGCTGGTCTCGGCTGCCGGGCCGGCACCACGGCTGACCGACGCCATCGTCGGGGAAGCCGTCAAGGGGAGCTGGTGGTCGCATCCGCAAGGCAAGCGCATCTTTTCCCTGCTCGAAGCGGTCAAAGCCTCACCCGACATCCTCGTGTGCCGCATGATCGATGGCAAGCTCACGCTCGTCCATCGCCGCCTGTGGCCACACTTGCTGCGCATTGCCGGCCAATTCACGCCGGCCCAGCTCGCACGCGTGAGCGAGCAGCACACGGCCTCGGGGCGCCATGCCAGCACCGCGCTGCCATTTCCGCAGTGGGTGCCGGCCGACGTGCTGGCCGCTGCTTCCTTGACCGACGAGTCGTCGGCACTGGCCGCATTTTCACGCTACCTGGTGCAATAGCATGCGAACCAGAACCGTCGTCCTGCTCACGACTGCACTGATCTGGACGCTCTCGGCGGGCGCGCTGGCGCTGGTCGTGCAACCGTTCGTGTCGCCGCTGCCATCGGTGCCGCCCGCGGTCGATCCCGCCCGACTGGAAATGCATGTGCGCAAGCTGGCGGTCGACTTGCACCCGCGCAGCTACGACCAGCTCACCCATCTGGCGGGGGCCGCGCACTACATCGCCGCCCAGTTCAGGGCGGCCGGCGGCCGCGTCGACATCCAGGAGGTGCGGGTTGGCGAGGCGACTTACCACAACATCATCGCGCGTTATGGTCCCGCGCAAGGCCCGCTGATGGTGATTGGCGCCCACTACGACAGCGCCGGCGCTGTCCGGGCCGCCGCGCCCGACAGCGCGACGCCAGGCGCGGACGACAATGCCAGCGGTGTCGCCGGCTTGATCGAGCTGGCGCACTTGCTGGGACGCCAGCAGCCGGCGCGCGCGATCGAGCTGGTGGCATATACGCTGGAAGAGCCGCCGCACTTCCGCACGGAACACATGGGTAGCGCCTGGCATGCCCGTTCGCTCAAGGCGGCGGGACGCGAAGTGCAACTGATGCTGTCGCTGGAAATGATAGGCTACTTCAGCGACACGCCCGACAGCCAGTCGTATCCGGTGCCTGCCATGGCACTGCTGTATCCCGATCGCGGCAATTTTCTCGCCCTGGTCGGCCGCTTCGGCGATTTCGGCGTGACCCGGCGTGCCAAGGCCATCATGGCAGGCGCCACCGACTTGCCCCTTGCCTCGCTCAATGCGCCACCTGCCGTGCAGGGTGTCGACTATTCCGATCACCGCAATTATTGGCGGGCCGCATATCCGGCCCTGATGGTGACCGACACGTCCTTCATGCGCAATCCCCATTATCACAAGGCGAGCGACACGGCTGACACGCTCGATTACGTGCGCGCCGCAAAAGTGGTTCAATCCGTGTATGCACTGACCCGTCATTATTGATTCCGACCCAACAGGGAGAAAGTCGAATGAGCCACCCATTGCAATGCAGTTGCGGCGCCGTGCAAGGCAGCGTCGCCCATCCTGAGAAAGCCGTGCGCGCCGTGTGCTACTGCAAGGATTGCCAAGCGTTTGCCCGCTTTCTCGGCAAGGCTGACCACATCCTCGACCCCATGGGCGGGACTGACGTGATTGCCGTCACGCCGGAAAACCTGCGCTTCACCTCGGGCCAGGAAATGCTCGCCTGCATGTCACTGTCGGACCATGGCTTGCTGCGCTGGTATGCGCGCTGCTGCAATACGCCGCTGGGCAATATCAACCGCAATCCCAAGCTTGCCCACGTGGGCTTGGTGCACAATTGCCTCGGCTCGCCGCAAGCGATCGAGGCATCGTTCGGGCCCATCCGCATGCGCAATGCCACCAAGAATGCGCGCGGCACGCCGCCGGCAATTCCATTCGGAACGCTCAAGACGGTTCCCCGTTTCTTGTGGCAACTGGTCCGCGCCCGGCTCGATGGCAGCTACCGGCACAATCCCTTTTTCAAGGATGCGCAGGGGACGCCGCTTGCCGAACCGCTTGTGCAGCCAGCCTGAGAATACCGGATGAAACTTGCCCGCCTGTTGCTTGCCAGCGTATGTGGCGCCGGCCTGGCCGCCTGCGGCGCCGATCGCGCCGATGCGCCGCCACCGGAATTTGGCCCCCTCGAACGCGCCTGGATCGGTTGCCCCTCGATGGAAGGCGTGTATGCCTGGCCGCCCGTTGCCGGGGAATACGCCAACGGCAAGATCGCCAGCAACCGGCGCGCGTGGGAAGATGGCAAGCCGGTGCCTGTGCACGGCAAGGAAATGCAAATCTGGGTCAAGGAAAAGGGCGGCAGCGCATTGTGGTTTCGCGCGCGCACGGTCAACCGCGCCGTGCCTGCCAACACCCCCTTGTCCGGCGGCTGGAGTTTCAATGAATACCACCGGGGCCAGTGGAAGTGCACCGGTTCGATGATCGAGATGGAGGCTGAGGAAATCGGCGCCCAAGCCAATTATGGGGGAACGGGTGCGCGTCGCAGTTTCAAACTGGCAAGAATGAAGGATGGGGCGCTGGCAGTGGGCATCGCCACCGTGGCCCACGGCGGGCAGGAATCGCTGTTTTCCTATGATAGCGCGCGGGTCGGTACCTACAACACGCCGGACCGGCATTTCT
>JASLID010000159.1 GCA_030153045.1 Flavobacterium sp. | reverse complement strand
CTGAGCTGGCACTCCAAGCCTTTACATCGCTGATCGAGAAGTCTTATGACACGGCGCCGAACATGTTGACGAGGCGGATGTAGCGCAGCCCGTAGGTGGTGAGGTTCCAGTGCCCGTTGGCCGGATCCATGGCGGCGGACGCATTCCGCGAGTAGGACACCTTGTCCACGCTCGCCGACGACACCGGGCCGACGACCTGGCCGGGGGCCTGCCCGCCGCCGCTGCCCTGGTCGGACATGAAGCCGAGGGCGAGGTTGTGCGCGACGAAGAGCTGGAGGCCGTAGCTGATGGTGTCACCCCAGCGGTAGGCGTCCATGAGCCTGACGCCGAGGTCCAGCCAGAACTGGATCTCCTCGGCCGGCCACTGGGCCGGGGACTTGAATGCGGGGAAGGCCGTGCGGAAGTCCGCCACCGTCACAGTAACTGCCATGGGGACCTCCGGGGGTTCATTCCTTGATCTTCACGCCGTGGTTCTTGGCGTACCAGTGCTCGGCGTGCGCGCGCGGCATGCGCGTCGTGCCGGCCGGGTAGTGAGCCTCGGCGCCGTGGCCCGAGGTCAGCATGAACGCCGAGCGGGTGGGCTCGACGTCGACCACGTCGGCCTCGGCTGCCAGCTGGCGGCGGGGGCGCGAGAACGAGTGCCCCGTGCTGTCGCCCGCGCCGGGCGCGTCGTTGGCCGTGGCCGCGGATTCGACCGTGGGGGTGGGGGGCGCCGCGTGCACTGAGCCGGCCGTGTCCACGTAGCCGCCGCCCTCAATGTTCGTGTTGCCCTCGTTGTCCTGCGGGCCCGGGGCGTGCGCGGCATCGCGCGGGTCGACGCCGATGGCCACGCCTTCGGGGTTGCTGTCGCCGGAGATGTCGCGGGTGCGGCCTTCGGTGTCGACGGCCTTCTTCGCCATGCCCGGGGGCTGAGGCGCGCGCTCGACCTGCGCGAGCTTCGCGCGGGGGCGTTGGCCGGCCTTCGCGGCGGGCTTCTTTGCTGCTGCCATGGTTCGTTCTCCTGGTGTGTTGGGTGAGAGGCCCCGGGCCGACGCGCGGCGCGAAGCCTCCCTGGTTGACCCGCCTGCGCGGCGCGGGTCAGATACCGTCGCGGTAGGCGAAAGTCTCCGGGTACACGACCTCGGTGACGCCGAGGCGGCAGAAGTACGTCATCTTGTGGTAGATGGAGTCGTACTGCACCGGGGTGCGCTGCAGCTGCGTCAGCGGGAACCGCGTGAAGCGCTGCTGCTTGTTGTACGCCACCATCCGGTCCACAGTGCCGGCCGTGCCGATCGTGCCGCCCGCGCCCGCGCCCACCAGCCACTTCACCGGGGCGATGACGATCTCGCCCGCGCCCGAGTTCTTGACGATGTTGTTATCGAGCAGGAAGCGCAGGATCGAGGTGTTGCCGGCCGCCGAGACGATCGTCGCGTTGATGTAGCCGAAATGGGTCGGCGGCACCAGGATGCGGTTGGGCATCACGGAGTAGCCGGTCGCGGCCCACGCCGAGATGATGATGGCGTTGACGTCCGCCAGGATCTCGTTGGGGGTCTTGGTCGTCCACTGCGAGAAGCCGCCTGCGCCGTTCGGCACGTTCGTCACGTTCGTCACGAGCGCATTGTTCACGAGGCCGCCCACCGCGAGGGTGGAGTCGCCCACGTAGACCTGCTCGTCGACGTCCATGTCGTGCTTCAGCTTCAGGGCCTGGTACTTCTGGTCGTCGATCGGTCGGCCCATCTTCGCGGCCGACTCCAGCTCCAGGATCGAGAACTTGATCTCGAGGCCCCACGGGGTCAGCGGGTTGGGAACCTTGCCGGTGTCCACGCCGACGCCGCCGATCTGGTCGGTGGCCTTGCCGATCCAGGCCTTGCCGTTGCGGATGCCGTTGCCGGTGCCCAGGTTGCCCGCGCTGCCGAAGGTGGTCAGCGTGAACGAGCTGAACTCGTCGGCCAGCGTCACGTCCTCGCGCAGGTCGATGTCGCGGCTCCAGGTGACCGCGGCGAGCGGCAGGTGGAGCGTCTGGTCCAGGCGCTCCAGCTCGCCCACCAGGAAGGCGCCGGTCGAGTCGACCGTCTTGACGCCCATGGTCTGCAGGCCGTCGTGGGTGCGGTAGCTGTGCTCCAGCTGCAGGCCGCGCTGGTTGCCCTGCGCGTCGATGGGCATGAGGCCCCCGAGCACGGCGGTGTCGAAGGTCTGGTGGTCCAGCGTGCGCGCGCGGATGAAGCCGGGGGCGGCGCCCGCGAGCAGGATGCCGGTGAGGCCGGTGAGGCCGCCAGCGCGGATGTGAGATTTCTTCATTTGAGGTGTCCTCAGTTGGTTTCGTTGCTGGTGGTCGATCAGGCCGCGAAGACCTCGATCTCGGTGATGCCGTTGGCGTCGGTCGGGCCCATCCAGCGCGCGTTGGTGATGGCCACCGTGTTGCCGCCGTCGGCCGCGCTGGAGAAGCCGCCCTGGATCAGGGCGCCCGCAGTCGCCGCGATCCGCACGAACACCGCGCCGCCCTTGGCCGGCTGCAGGGTCGCGAAGTTGTTGCAGCGCGCGATGATGTAGCCCTCGCGCAGCACGTCGATCACGGCCGGGCCGTCCGGGGGCACCGCCGCGCCGATCGTCGCCGCCATGCCGCCCGTGGTCTGCGAGACCGGGTAGGGGCGCACGAGCACGCCGTCGATCTTCGTCGCCGTGTCGCCGGCGATGAAGCCGCGGTAGGCATTGTTGGCGGCGTCGATCAGCACCGGGTCGCCGTAGAGGCGCACCTTGTTCGCCAGCACCGGCGTCATCAGGCCCGGGAGGACGCTGAAGGGGTTGGTGCGGTTGACGTCGCCGGGGAAGCCGGCGCCCATGCGGTAGCCGAACGAGATGTCGGTGGTCCGGGCGCGCACGAGGTTCTGTGCGCCGAGGGCGAGGACCGCCAGCGCGATGAGAGATTTCTTCATTTCCGTTTCCTTCTGGAAGGGGTTGGTCTGCTTCGGTTCTTTCGGGTCGGGGCTTCGGGTTTCTCGTCCTTACTTGCCCTTCCAGAAGTCGGCGTGCGCCTTGTTGATTTCGGCGATGCTGGGCGGGCCCTTGTGGGTGCCCGTCGCGATGCCGCCCGACGGCGCCCCGTCGCGAGTGGCCGCGCCGGCGCCGGCCGTGGCCGCCAGGTTGTTCAGCACGCCTTTGGCGCTGGCCGCAGCCTTGAACAGGGCGGCCGTCTGCGCGCAGTCCATCGAGACCACATCGAGGTCTTTGCCGCCGTTGAGGCCCTTCAGCATCGCGGCCCCCGCAGCGTCGGCCGTGGCGAACTGCGACAGGCAGAGCCGGCGCGCGCCGCACATGCGGTCCACGGTCCGGGCCCGGCTGATGGCCGCGTCGAAGGTCGGCACCTTGAAGCCAGGCACCAGCACCTCGGCCTGGGCCATCAGCTCGGTGTAGGCCGTGTGCAGCGCCTTGGAACTGCCTTCGTCGAAATCGAGGGCGGCGTCGCCAGTCTTCTTCGCTTTCATCTTCGCGCGCCATGCCTTGGCCTCGTCCGAGTCGTCCTCGGCGTCGTAGGTCTTGCCGGAGTCGCTGTCGTCCGGCTTCGCGGCGTCGACGGTCTTGCCGGTCTGCAGCGCCAGCAGGATCTCGCCCAGGGTCTCCTGCATGGCCTCCTGGCCCTCTTCCAGGGCCGCGATGCGGTCCACGGTCGCGCTGTCCGTGGTGCGCGTTGCTGCGGGCTCCTGGGGGCCGTTGTGGATGTGGACGTGGATGCCGTCATCTTCCTCGTCCGCCTCCGCCGCTTGCAGCTCGGCGACGGCGTCCAGCGCGCGCTGGCGCAGGACCTCTTTTGCGGCTTCGTCGATGGTCGCGCGGCGGCGGCCGGTGGTCTTTGCAGTTGCCATGGTGGTAGCTCTCTCTTCCTGGGTGGGTGGGTTGACCTGGTAGGCCTGATCGCCGATCGCGCAGCGGGGGCCGCAGCGGCCTTTCTTGACGAGCGCGATGTGGTTGCCGATGAGGTTGTGCTGGCGGCCTGCGCCGTTGCCCAGGTCCTCGTAGTCAGCGTCGTAGCCGGCGCTGACCTCAATCTTGCCGGCGAGGATGTCATCGATGAGGTCTTGCCGCGTGACCATGAGGTCCGCGAGCAGCACGTCAGCATCGTCTCCGGTGCCGCGGCGCACGTTGAGCGCGAAGCCGCCGGAGTAGCGCGACCAGTTCTTCGGGCTGACGTCCTCCGGTGGGTGGTCGTTGACGACCGCCGAGGCCTGGAACGAGCTGACCGTCTTCGCGTTGAAGAGCGCGTCGGTGGTGCGCTCGACGTAGGCGAAGCCGCCCGCGCCCGGCTGGACGGGCACCTCCCCGGGCCCGTAGACGAGCCAGCCCGCGCGGGCTATCGGCACGTTCATGCAGAGGAGGTTGCCGTTGGGCAGCAGCCGGCGGTTGGGGCCGAGCTGCTCGGTCGTGTAGATGGGGTGCTGGGTGGCCGCCTCGGGCGGGCCCTTGTCGCGCGTCGCATGTCGCCGCATGTCGATCTCCTTGCGTCAGGGGGTCAGGGCATCAGCGCCCAGGTATTGGCCGCGACCTTCACGAGGGCGAAGGGGGCCGCCGCTCCGATCGTGGTGGGGATGCCGATGCCCACGAGGCCGCCGCCGGCTTGCGCGACCGTCAGCGTCGTCACGGTCTGCGATGAGACGAACCGCTTGACCTGCCCGATGATCGACTTCGCCTCCGACGGCAGGTTGACCGTCAGCGTGGCGATGGTGCCGGCCGGGGTCAGGTACAGGAACCCGCTGCGCTCGTCGTCGGTGAGATTGACGGTGCCTCCCGTGAGCGGGGACGCCGCCTGCATCAGGCCGGCGGCGGGCAGGGCCTGCAGCCCGGGGCCGTAGGGGGTCACGTTGTCGTCGCCCACGACCATCATGCCGAGGGCGTTCAGGTCGCCGGAGAGGAACGAGTTTTGAAGGCGCTTTGCCATGGTGTTTCCTTTGGTGGTTAGAGGTCGGGGAGTACGGGTTCCGCGAAGCAGCGGCAGTTGGGGCCGCACCCCGCGTGGTAGGGATCAAGGGACTTGTCCGTTTTCGGGGGGTCATCCCAGGGCACGTACACGCCCTCCATCTTCTGGTGCGACTCCCGGACGTCCGCGTCCTTGGAGGTGCGCCAGATGTAGCCTTTGCTGCCCGCGGACATGGCGCGGGCCTGCATGAGGTTGGCCGCGGTGCGCGAGACCTCGGTGCGCGCGATGAGGCGCGCCCTGCTCTGCGTCACCTGCGTGGTGCGCATGATCTCCTTGCTGATCGCCTCCGCCCGGACGCCCGTGATGCGGGCTTCCTCGGTCAGCTTCTGGACGCGGCGCCCGGCCTCGATCGGGATGCTCCGGATGAGATCGAGCTGCTCGTCCATGGCCTCGCGGAAGATGATGCCTGCGTTGGAGTAGCGCATCTCCGCGCGCAGGGCGATGCCCATGGCCCGGGAGTTCTGCCTCCAGATCCGCTCGTTGCGCCGGGCGACGTCCGCGACCATGTACTCGGCCACGGCCTCCGCCCAGGGTTGCATCGCGTCGGCGTAGCCGGCGAGGGTTTGCAGCAGGCGCGGCAGGTCGCGCACCCTTCCTTCCGGGGCCAGGGCGCGGATGATGCTGCCGACCTGCAGCGCGACCGACCGCAGCCGGGAAGCGTAGTGGGCCTCCCCGGCGCGCGCGGCGTCCCAGCGGGCCCGCTTGCCCGTCCGGTCCAGTCTCGCGGCCACCTAGGCCCCCAGGTAGGCCCGGCGGACCCTTCGCAGCGCGGGGCTCTCCCCGTCCTTGGTTTTGCCTGGCGCCGGCTTGTCCGGGGCGGGGGTGGGCAGGGCGGCAGCGCGAGCCCCGAGCAATTCCTGCTGCTCAGCCCGGTCGTTCTCCAGCTCCTGCTGCTCCCCGGCCGCGGCGCCGTCCGCCAGCTGCGCATCGAACTGTTGCTCGTCGAGGGGCGGCTGCACCATGTCGTCGGCTGCGTCGATCATTTCCTGGGTGATGTTCGTGAAGATGCCCGTGGTGCGGCTGCTCTGGCGCAGCTCCATGAGCGCGGTCTGGTCGCTGATGAGCCCCGAGTCTTTGGCCGCGGTCACGGTCTCGGTGACCGACTTGGAGACCGACGCCTTCTCAGTGTCGTCGAGCTCGTACAGGCTCGCGAAGTCCACCCCGAAGTTCTCTGGCAGGTTGACCTGCTTGGACAACGCGATGAGCCGGTAGGCGGTCTCCACCCCCAGCTTCATGGTGCGCCGCTGCTTCTGGCGGATGCCGTCGTAATAGGTGCGCTCGCCTCCTTCGTCCTTGCCGCCTGAGAGGCCGCCCTGGTGCTGCCCGAAGAGCCGGGTCAGCGGGATCTGCAGCGCACCCGAGAGCTGCTGCGCCAGTTGCTGGAGGACCGAGTCCACGCCCGAGAAGGCGCTGGACTGCTGCACTTCGAACTTGTCCTTGGCGTCGATGAGCGTGATGCCCTCGATGCCCTGGAAGCGCCGCATCATCTCCGTGTAGGCCATGAGGCCGCGCATCGCGTCATTGCCCGCCGCGGCGATCTCGCGCAGGCCCTCCACGGAGAGCGTGCGCAAGTGCGCCTTGAACACCAGCTGCGCCGCGCCCGTAGACGCCGAGTCGAAGGCGATCATGCGGTCGTACAGGCGCTCCAGCACGCTGATGCCCCAGAGGTTCTCGGTGAGGGCCTGCTGGTAGGGCAGCTCGATGCCGACGAAGCGGCCCATCACCCGCGTGTAATGCACGGTCTGCAGCTTCAGGGCCGGCGCATTGGCCATGACCTTGTAATACTTGGGCAGGCCCAGGTGCGGGCCGTAGTCGGTGACCAGGTCACTCAGGCTGGGCTCGACCATCCAGCGGTCCAGCACCAGGAAGCCGCGGAACTTGTCCTTGCCCACGGTCTCGACCCGCAGCGGGGTTTTGGGGTCCTGACCGTCGACGAGGGCGACCACGATGGCGCCGCCGTAGAGGCGCCCCCACTTGATCGCGGAGTTGAACGCCTCCCACATGCCCAGCGCGCTGGCCTCCGACTCCATGGTCTCGCCGTCGCCCGGCTCCATCTCGGAGGTGAAGTCCACGCCAGCGCGGGTCATGTCGTCGGCCACCACGTCGACGGCCACGCCGCCCAGCCAGGAGCCGCGGTGGATCCACTCCATGAGCAGGCGGTTGCGGGTGACGGGGTTGTAGCCGTAGGTCCCCGAAGTCAACGCGTTGTCGGCGCCGACGCCCAGTTTGTGAGCGAGGTTCAGGAACGAATCGGCGGTGGCCACGCCCGCGAGCGAGGTGCCAGTGTGCAGGTCGCCCTTCGTGCGCTGCTTCACCAGGCCGGCGGGGGTCGCCGCGTCCATGAACGCCTTGCGGGCCCTGGCGTCCTCGCGCTTCGCCGCCAGGGCAGCGCCCGCTACGGATGTCTTGGCCATGCTGGCTCCTTTACTTTATTGCCCGCAAGGCTTTTGGCTGATTCGCGGCAGCTGCCCCGTTACTCGTGCGCATTGCCGCGCCCTTTGTTCCAGAAGTCAGCGCCGAACTTACCGGGCACATGGCCGCTGGCCTTGTCGAGCTTTTCCTTGATGTCCGAGTAGTCGTAGCCCTGCCGGTACATCGCAGCGACTTTGTCAGCCGGGTACTTCTTGGTGTCGGCCTTCAGCGCGGCCTCTGCGCTCGCTTGGCGCTTCTGCCAGGCGGCCTTGGACTCCTTGTGCCCGCCGACTTTGCTGCCGCCTGAGCCGCTGCCGAACTTGCCATCGTCCTTGCGGGGGTGCTTGCTTTCTTCCCACGAGTCGCGGGTGGGTGCGTCGTGCATGTGCACGTGAATGTGTCGGGCCATCTGGCTCTCCTATCGCTCGTTGTCGTGCTCATCTGGGTCCACCTCGCGGCGGGCCTTCCTGAGGGCGCTCAGGGCCTGCGCCCCCGTCAGCCCCTTCGGCGATGCGCTCGCGCGCTTCTGGGGCGATCCTGGCTTGCCCTTGGCCCCTTCTGGCTTGCCCTCGGGCTTCGGGGCCGGGTTCTTCGCCTCGTTCGCCTTCGCCGTGGCCTCCTCAGCCTTCTTCAGCGCGGCCCTGTACTCGGCGGACTGCTCGGCCATGGGCTTGTTGGGGTCGAGCTTCTGGCGCGCGTCGGCCCAGGCTTGCAGCGCGTCGTTGTGCAGGCGCCGGCGCTCAGGGTCCTTGGAGGTGCGGGCGGCCCGGGCCGTCTCTGCCGCCCTGGCCGAGTGCTCGGCGTTGGACTCCGACTTCTTGCCCTGCCCTTCGGTGGCTGAGAACTTCCCGCCGTCGCGCTTGTGCTTGGACTCGTCGAACTTGCCCGGGGCTTCGTCGCGCGTGGCTGCAGTTTCCTTGCGGTACGCTGCGACGAAGGCCTGCTGGCGGGCGTACGGCATCTCTTTGACGAGGGCTGCGATGTTCGCGGCGGTGGTGTTCATCTTCACAGCCTTCGCAGCCAACCACGCGCTGTCGGCCAGCAGCGCCTTGACCGCAGCTTTGTGCTCCCGCAAGCTGGCCTGCTGCTCCTTGCCCTTGGCGGCGGCAGCTACAGCTTGTTCCGCTTTATAGCGATCAAGGTCCCGGTTGATGGTCCCGGTGCGCCCTGGGATGTTCAGTTCACCGTGATCGAATTTCCCGCCTTCGCCGCGCGGGTGCTTGGATTCTTCCCAACTGTCGCGCGTGCGGCGGTGAATGTGTACGTGGACTGGCCTCATCAGGCTTCCCTCCTAGTAGGTGTCGCGGGGCCAGTCGACGACCTCGGGCATAAGCACGATGGGATCGTCGAAGGGCGCGCCGCTGACGTCGATTACCGCCCCGGCGTTGTGCTTCAGGTCGGCGAAGGTGACGTGCGGGCTGTAGTCGGGGTAGTCCCACGACGCGCCGCGCTGGCGCCAGGCCATCCAGCGATCGTGCAGCGCGGCGCAGTCGAGCGTGAGCACGAGCTGGGCGCCGTAACGCCTGATCTCCCGGCCTCCTGGCATGGCGACGCATCCCTCCGCACCCAGGGCGTCCCGGGTGCGGTAGTGGCGCGGCACCTCGACGGGCACCAGCGAGTAAGCAGTCGTGACGTGCATGCCCCGCTCGGGGACGCGCACGCCGCGGCCCGCAGCCCACCGCCGCACGGCCTCCTCGCTGGTGCGCGAGAGGGGCATGCTGGCGTAGACCGGCCGGCGTTCCATCTCGGAGAACTGCTTGTCGCGCGCCGGGGCGCGGTGCAAATGGACATGTACTGGACGCATGGGGTCACTCCTTGGCGGGCATCGCGCCGCAGCCTGGGCACGGGGTCAGGGGCGCGGTCCGGGCTTTCCTGCAGTTGGCGCAAGGCACCGGGCGCCAGCGCGTGGCAGGGCGTGCGCCCGGAGGCTGGGCATGCGCGGGGATCACTCGCCCGGCTGGATCTCTTCCAGCAGCAGCGCGTTGCCGTCGTGCAGCACGACCTCCTGGAAGTCGCCCGGGCCGTCAAGGGTAATCTGGACGCCGTTCTTCTGGGGCTTGCCGTTCGGCCCGATCTCGGTCACGCGCAGCTGGCCCGGGACGTGCTCGGGCTCTGCGCCTTCCTCGGCTTGCGCTGCTTCGATTTCGGCGTACTTGACTTGGACTTTGAGCATGCTGTCTTACTCCGGTTGGTTGGGGGATTGCTTGGACGCGGCCACGGCCTCGGCGTCCTGCTGCTCCTGCAAGCCCTGCGCGGCAGCGTGGCGGGCGAGCAGGTATTCGCGGGCCTCAGCCTTGTAAGCGGCGACGAGCGGGTGCAGGGTGAGGGTCTGAACGCCGGCAAGGGCATTCGCTGCGGCCAGCCAGCCCGTGAGGGGGTGCTGACGACCGTTCACCTCGCCGGCCTGCAGCACCAAGGTGATTT
>JASLID010000114.1 GCA_030153045.1 Flavobacterium sp. | reverse complement strand
AAAATTAATCAAAGAGTTTTTGGCTCATAATGGAACCATTTGGTCCATAGATTTTAGTTCAGACGGAAAGACACTTGCAAGCAGTAGTGAGGATAAAGCAATCAAATTATGGGATGTAGAAAGCGGCAAACTTTTAAAAACATGGACGGGGCATTCCCTAAACATCTGGGATGTTAAATTTAGCCCTGACGGAACAAAAATTGCGAGCGGGAGTTACGATAAAACAATTAAAATCTGGGATAGTAAAACTGGAAAGTTGCTAAAGACTTTAATCGACCATACTGAAGCAGTCGTATCATTAGCGTTTAGCCCTGATGGTAAATTACTGGTTAGTACCAGTGATGACAAGACATTGAAATTATGGAATACCACAACTTGGAATCTTATCAGAACCATGGAAGTACCGGAACACATACAGGCTTCCGATTTTAGTCCCGATAGTAAAAAACTGTTAACCGCAGGTAGAGATAAACCAGGAGTTGGCGAATTCCTACAAAACATTTTTGGAGATTCAGAATATAACAAAGGCATTTCCATGCGTTTATGGGATATAGAAAGCGGTAAACTACTTCAAACGTTCTCACAACATGCTAATGACGTTAATGATGTAGCCTATTCTTCTGACGGCAAATGGATTGCAAGTGGCAGTTCAGATAAAACCGTTGCCCTTTGGAAATTATCTTATTAAATGAATAACCTGAGCCCACATAACATATAAACTACAACCGTAAAAAGTTGTAGTTTTGTTTTTATACCAAATGGCCATACCAACAAAATAGAAAGCATGAACAATTTAGACACCCATAATGAACGCATTGCAAAAATGACCTTTGCCTCGGTTTATCCTATGTATCTGGCAAAAGTGGAAAAAAAAGGCAGAACAAAAGAAGAATTACACGAGGTTATAACATGGCTAACCGGCTTTGACAATAAAAAGCTACAGGAACTCATCAAAGAAAAGGTAACTTTTGAAACCTTCTTTGAGCAAGCTTCGTTAAACCCCAACGCGCAACTCATTACTGGAGTCATTTGTGGGTATCGCATAGAGGAAATCGAGAATCCTTTGACGAAGCAGGTTCGGTATCTGGATAAATTGATAGATGAGTTGGCGAAGGGCAGAAAAATGGAGAAAATTTTACGTGGTTCGGGTGATCAGTTTTAAGGTTAAACTGAAACTACATTTTGTATATTCGTATCATCCAACTTTCAAAATAAAAAGCACCATCATCACTATGAAATCAAAGATTCACGAGCTCCAAGAAAACAAATTTTTACACACGAGTAAAAAATCAATAACTCTATTAACGTCACTTCTCTTTATTCTTTTTCTAGCTACGCCAACCTTCGCGCAGTTATCATCCCAAAAAATTGATGCCTTAATGGAAGACGGCTTGGCAAAGTTTAAGGTGGCTGGAGCCTCAATAGCCATTGTTAAAGATGGTAAAGTTATTCATCAAAAAGGATATGGAGTTACTTCGATTGCAACAAAAAAAGAGGTCAACGAATACACCAATTTTCAGATTGCATCAAACAGCAAAGCCTTCACAACGGCAGCGCTTGCTATTTTGGAGGAAGAAGGCAAATTGAAATGGACTGATAAAGTAAAAGACCATATCCCGGAATTCAAAATGTATAACGATTATGTAACGGAGAACTTTAACATACAAGATTTATTAACGCATCGCAGCGGACTGGGACTAGGCATTGGCGATTTGATGTTTTTTCCTGACGGCTCTAACTTCACCATTACTGATGTGGTGACCAGCTTTCAACATTTCAAACCGGTTTCTGCTTTTAGAACCAAATTTGATTATGACAATTTACTCTATATCGTGGCTGGAGAAGTAATTGCCAGAACTAGCGGCATGAGCTATGAGGCATTTGTCCAAAAGCGAATCATTGAACCTTTACAAATGAACAATACATTTGTGAGTAGCTTATTGAAAGACAAAACCAACTTGGCTGCACCACATTCCTCAGAATCAGGAACCATAAAGACAATTGACGCATACGATATAGGTATGGGCAGTGCTGCAGGTGGAATATTCTCGAATGTGTCCGATATGTCTAAATGGATGCAAATGCGTTTGAATAAAGGAAAATATGGAACTGATTTGAAATCAACGATGTTTTCTTTGAAAAACCACAATGAAATGTGGCGATTACATACTGTTCTGGAAACCAATCGGAATCCAAGATACAATTCTCATTTTAATGGTTATGGCCTCGGTTGGGAATTAACAGATGTAAAAGGAAAGCTAAGAGTATCACATACAGGAGGCTTGCCGGGAATGCTGTCTGTTGTGACAATGTATCCCGATTTGAACTTAGGTATTGTAATTTTAACCAATACCGAAAATGGTGGTGGCGGACTTTTTACAGCGGTTACCAATACCATTGCCGACAGTTACTTAGGTCTGGACGATTTTGGTTGGACGGATAAAATGGTAGAAAGAGTAAATAAGAATAAAAGCGAAGGTGATGAAGTAACCCAACAAACCTGGAAAAAAGTAGCATCCGTAAAAAATGTTAAAGTTAAAAAGGAAGACTACATCGGAATTTATGAAGACCAATGGTTTGGGAAAGTTGAAGTTTTTGAAAAGGACAATACCTTATGGATTAAATCCTATCGTTCTCCAAAATTAAATGGTCCAATGGCTTTTTATAATGCCAATACTTTTGCCATAAAATGGGAATATCAAGCTATGAATTGTGATGCCTTGGCTATGTTTTCACTAGACGAAACCGGCAAAGCACAATCCATCAAGATGAAAGGTATTTCGCCCAATATTGACTTTAGTTTTGACTTTCAGGATTTAGATTTAAAAAGAATTGACAAATAGAGACCAGCGGTTAATGGCGGTTTTTAGAAGTGTGTTTTTACACTTCATCTCTTTTAACTAAATTTACTTTCATATCCAGCAACTATTCATTAAAAATGAACCACAAAACATCGCTTCAATCCTTTTTAGAACAGCCGTATCCTTTTTATTATGAAGGTAAAAAACTTCTTCAAATACTGGGGGTCATTTTTATGATTGGTTTTTTCTTTAACTACTTACTTCAACCTTTTGATGTGAATCCGGATGAGCAGAAAATGGATTATCTTTGGATTTGTGTTATTCATTCCAGTACACCATTGTTGATATTACTTTGCATCTCATTTATTTTTAAATTGTATCCAAAAATGACTGACGACTGGAATATTAAAAACGAATGCGTTCTTATTTTCTTTCTGGTCCTTTTTACTGGTATAACTCAATTTCTTATTCGTGATATAATTTATGATAATCCTTTGAATTGGTCTTGGGAGTATTTCAAGGAAGAAATTTTGAACACTTTTATTGCAGGCGTTTTCTTGGCTCCTATCATTATTTCTATCAATGCCAATAGACGACAGTCAATAAACCAACTAAATGCCAATCGCATCTCTTCTACTTTAACCGATGTAAAAGAACGTCAAAACCATACTATTGTAACTATTGAAACAGAAGTTAAATCGGAAAAATTTTCTTTCGACAGTAGTCATTTTATTTACGCCAAAGCAGAAGGAAACTATGCCGAAATATTCCTCAAAAAAGAGGACCAAGTACAAAAACTCATCAAACGCATCCCGATTAAAAACTTGGAGACACAATTAAGTGCTTTCCCTTTCATTATTAAAACCCACCGATCAGTTTTATTGAATTTGAATCATATCGAAAATGTAACCGGAAATGCACAGGGCTATAAAGTCAAATTGAAAGACTGTCCGGACACGGTTCCTGTTTCCCGAAACTTCATTGAATCATTCGATTTGGCCACGACATTGCAATAAAAACTGCTTGTTGTTTGTCCCAAAATGTTGCCTGCCATCCCAAAACAATGCCTTTCGTCACATAACCTTGTCTTTCAAAACAAGAATTTGCAACGCCGTTTTTTTGCATTCACATTTGCATAAAAAATTAGTGTTATGCGTAGATATGATTTAGACTGGCTTCGAGTAATAGTATTTGGATTACTCATTTTTTATCATGTAGGAATGTTTTTTGTGGCTCCAGATTGGGAATGGCACATTAAGAATAACATTACTTACGAATGGATTAAATATCCGATGTTGTTTTTAAACCAATGGCGACTGCCTATCCTTTTTGTTATTTCCGGAATGGGAACTTCTTATGCTTTATCTAAAAGAAGTGCGGGTCAATTTGCGGTCGAAAGAACCAAGAAATTACTCCTTCCGCTTATTTTTGGGATGTTGGTCATAGTACCTCCGCAAGTGTATGTAGAGAAATTTTCAAAAGGATTATTTCAGGGTAGCTATTTCGATTTTTGGCCATCGCAAGCTTTCATTGGCGAATACCCTGTTGGGAATTTGAGCTGGCATCATTTATGGTTTTTGCCTTATTTGCTATTATTCTCTTTAATACTCATTCCTGTTTTTCTATTTTTGAGAAACAACCCGAATCATGGTGTTTTAAAAACCACTGAGAAGATAAGTAATACGCGATGGGGCTTATACTGGTTTATTGTGCCGTTGTACTTTATAGAAGCTTTTGTAGAGCCTTTCTTTGAAGAAACACATGCTTTGGTAGGCGATTGGTTTGTGATTATCAACAGTATTACTTTATTCTTTATTGGTTTTTTGTTAATCTCGGTCAAGGAAACTTTCTGGAAAACGGTTGAAGGCAATAGAAAAATGTATTTACAATGTGGCATTGTTGGTTTTGCTTTATTTATAGCAATCATCACGCTGTTTGAAGATAGTTACACCCGACATTTTATTGAAGCTCTTATTAGTGTGTTTTCGTTTTGGTCGTGGATACTTACTTTGTTTGGGTTTGCTTCAAAATACTTAAACAAACCAAGCAAATTTTTGACTTATTGCAATGAGGCGGTATACCCTTTTTATATTCTGCATCAAACGGTAACAGTGGTTTTGGGTTACTTTATAATGAATTTAGATTGGAATTTTTTGAGTAAGTTTTCGATACTGACAGTAGGAACGTTTGCCATATCGTGGATTATTTATGAGTTTTTAATCAGACGATGGTTTATGATGAGACCGCTTTTTGGTTTGCAAAATGCAAAAAAAACAATGCTGATTGCAAGCACCTACTAACTGATAGTAAAGAAGAATAAAAAGCCTGATGCAATCCATCGGGCTTTTATTTTTATCTTAGCTATAGAAATAAAATGACAGTCATGCTGCAAAAACAACTGATAATAAAATTATGAGAACAATTAAAGCTATTCTTTTCATTGCTTTTTTCGCAATTCTTTCCTTTAATAACGCAAATGGGCAAGACAATATCCTTGCTGAAGATTTATTAAAAAAGGCAGATGATTTTAAGAACAAATCCGTTACGGATAGTGCCATAGTATATTACGAAAAATCGGCCATAGCCTTCCACAAAAACGGAAATGCAGAAAGAGCAATAAACGCCTACAATCAAATGGGAACCATTTTCAATCGGAAAGATCAATACGACCAAGCCAAAAGCTATTTAGAAAAAGCGTTAACAATAGGTCGTTCTGTAAACGACACTACCAGTTTAGCCATAGCTACAACCTATATCACTTTAGGCGTTTCTTATGGTGCTGAAAATCAGTTTGAGCAATCTTTATCATATCATAACAAAGCACTTGCTATCCGGCTTTCGAAATTAGGAAAGAATAATGCAGATGTGGCAACAAGTTATGGCAATATTGGAAATATTTATTTTCGCAAAAAAGAATATGACAAAGCAATTGAAGCCCACTTAAAGGCAAAACAAATCAGAGAGAAAATATTTGGTAAAAACAGTGCTGAAATAGTGCAATCGTATACCAATTTAGGAAATGCTTACAAAGAGCAAAAATCGTATACAAAGTCATTGCACTACTATGAAAAAGCATTAACCACTAAAATTGAGCAAGTCGGGATAGGTCATAAAGATTTGGTGAAATATTACAAAAACATAGAGGACGTTTATCATTTAATGGACAATCAACTAAAATCTGACGAGTACAAAATGAAAGGAGAAGAAATTGAAAAACAATCTAAGTTCTCTGATAATAAATAAGACTAAAACTTCTTTTGTATATTTGATTAAATGATTAATAAATTACCGTCTTCTTAAAGTTGACGTTATTAAATTAAAATGAAACAAATTTTCTACTTATTGTTTTTCGGAAGTATAATAATAAGCTGTACATCTACAAAAGATACTTCAGCTGAACATAATTTTGCTATTGCTATACACGGCGGAGCAGGAACTATTTTGAAGAAAAACATGACTCCCGAATTAGAAACTGAATACAAGACTACCTTAGAGTTGGCTATAAAAACTGGTCATGAAGTTTTAAAAAATGGAGGGACAAGTATAGAAGCGGTTCAAAAAACAATTGTTATTTTGGAAGATTCGCCGCTTTTCAATGCCGGGAAGGGATCCGTTTTTACTAACGAAGGCAAAAATGAATTGGATGCATCAATTATGGACGGTAAAACATTAAAAGCAGGAGCGGTTGCGGGAGTAACAACAGTAAAAAATCCCATCCTGTTGGCTAATGCTATCATGACCAAATCGCCTCACGTCATGTTAACCCAACGTGGTGCAGAAACCTTTGCCAAAGAGCAAGGTCTCGAAATAGTTGATCCATCTTATTTTTATACAGACAAAGCTTTTAAAGCATTGGAAAAGGCTAAAAAAGCTGAAGCGGAGAAAGACCACAAATTTGGAACTGTAGGCTGTGTAGCTTTAGATAAATACGGAAACTTAGCTGCTGGAACTTCTACAGGCGGAATGACAAACAAACAATGGAATCGAGTTGGTGATTCGCCTATAATTGGTGCTGGCACTTATGCAAACAATAACTCATGTGCTGTTTCCGCAACAGGCTGGGGAGAATTTTTTATACGTTGTGTGGTAAGTCATGATATATCGGCATTAATGGAATACAAAAAACTCCAACTGAAACAAGCCACAAAAACAGTTATCGATAAAGTTGCAAAGTTAGGAGGAGACGGAGGTGTTGCCGCAATTGACAAATCTGGAAATATCTCATTTGAGTTTAATACTGCAGGAATGTACAGAGCTTCAATAGATAAAAAAGGAAATCTGTATATTGCTATTTATAAGGAATAATTACAAAAAGAATAAAAATGAAAAATAAGATATTTTCTCTAAACATTATCGCATTGTTTCTGTTACTATTTTCCGTTCAAAGTGCTATGGCGCAAAAAGCAAGGAAAAACGAAAAAGTAGTTATCAAAACCACAATTTATTGTGATCATTGCCGAGAATGTGAAACTTGTGGTAAAAATTTTCAAACCAATATACTGAAGATAAAAGGCGTGAAAATGTATGAGCTTGACGAAAATAAAATGACCCTAACCGTTTACTACAATCCTCAAAAAACGGACTTGCCAACGATTAAAGAAGCTATTTCAAAACTTGGTTATGATGCTGATGATGTAAAAGCTGACGTTGCTGCTTTTGAAAAACTTGATGAGTGCTGTAAAAAATAACAGCAAATATATGACTGTATCGATTTGAAGAACTAAGACCATTTTATCTTCGAAAGTTTAACATCAACAACCACACTACTCTTGAAAAAAATACTGCCGTTTTTCTCGTACCTCTTTCATCCCCTTTTTATATCGGTATTTGCTACTGTATTTTATTTTTTAGTGGATAACCATAGATACTTTGTGTATGAAGCTGTTTATTTGTACCTCGTGCAGGTATTAATAATTACGGTACTTATTCCGTTAGGCTGTTTTTATTTGCTGGTGCTTCTGGGTAAAATAGACTCCATAATGGCGACCAATGTCGCTCAGCGAAAAATCCCGTTGTTTTTACAAGCTTTATTGCTAACTGTTTTGATTTCTAAGAGCATTACAAAAGACATATTTCCTGAATTATACTATTTCTTTCTAGGAAGTATCATTAGTAGTTTAATTGCCTTTATTTTGGCTTATTTGGGCAAAAAAGCAAGTTTACACATGTTAGGAATGGCGTCGCTAACTTTTTTTTGCATGGGTTGTCTGGTTCATTTTCAAACAAGAGAAGTTGCTTTTATAACAATCCTTTTACTTTGTAATGGATTAGTAGCATCATCAAGATTAGTTATGAAAGCACATACAAACAAAGAGTTACTTCTGGGGTACTTGGTTGGACTTATCCCGCAATTATTATTGCTTTTTCTTTGGTTATAAAATGTAAAACATCAAACCAATATTCAAGGTGTTTAAATGAATTAACTCACCATTTAGTGTGGGTTTGTTGAAGATATCTTGCAAACCATAATAAACATAAATATTCCACGAATTATAGCCAGCGCTCAAATAGGCACCGTATTGAAATTTATTAATATCGGGATTGTTAATCACTTTAAAATTCCCATCTATTCCAACAAACTTCGATTTACTAAAAAACACATAACTAAACTTGAATCCAGTGTAAATTCTCCAAAATTTATGGGACTCAAACGTCGATGTACGCCATCTGAATTCTACAGGGACATCAACAGTATACAAAGCCAGTTTATTTTTATCAAATAGATCTGTTGAAGCCAATGTGGTATAATTCACCACCCCATTAGATTCAGCAACTAGTAAATTGTACTTGTAGTTGTTATAAGAAATACCCAAACCTGGAGCAATGGCATAGGTTCTTTTTTTATTGATTGGAAAATCTCTTAAAAACCCAAAACTATAACCACCGGAAAACGAATTTTGAGAAACCGGACTGGGCTTGTCTTTTAGAATATTATACGTCATATTCAAATAAAATTGATCTTCTCTATAAAGCGAATCAACTTCTTCAAAGTTAGGTACCTCTTGGGAAAATACATTTAGAAATGACACTAAAAAAACAATCTGAAATAGTCTTTGCATAAACGGGTATTAAAACGTTTAAAGTTAAGAAAATACTTTAAACTAAAAATGCCTTTCCAAAAAGAAAGGCATTTAATAGTATTATAATTTATTATGAATGATGAAGTTCTTCTTCACCCTCTTTCATTGGAGTTGTTTGTGGCACAAAGTCCTCATCGTGACCTGGCTTACTGTAATCATAAGGCCATCTGTGTACTGTAGGCAATTCACCTGGCCAGTTTCCGTGCATGTGTTCAACTGGAGCCGTCCACTCAAGAGTGTTAGATCTCCAAGGATTTTGTACTGCTTTCTTACCGAAGAAAATACTACTGAAGAAATTGTACATAAATACCAATTGGAAAGCTGCACCTACTAAAGCAAACATTGTAATTAAAACGTTTACATCAGCTAAATCATCAAACAATGGGAAGTTCGAGTTGGTATAGTAACGACGTGGTAAACCAGCCATTCCAATAAAGTGCATTGGATAGAAAACACCATAAGCACATACTGCAGTTACCCAAAAGTGAATATAACCTAGGTTTTTATTCATCATTCTTCCGAACATTTTAGGGAACCAGTGGTAAACACCAGCGAAGAAACCATACAATGCAGAGATACCCATTACCAAGTGGAAGTGAGCAACCACAAAGTATGTATCGTGAACGTTAATATCTAGCGTACTATCTCCTAAGATAATTCCAGTTAAACCACCAGAAATAAATGTAGAAACCAATCCGATAGAGAACAACATTGCAGGATTTAACTGTAAGTTACCTTTCCATAATGTTGTTATATAGTTAAAAGCTTTTACCGCAGATGGAATCGCAATTAATAATGTTGTAAATGTAAATACCGATCCTAAGAATGGGTTCATTCCTGAGATAAACATGTGGTGACCCCAAACGATAGTCGATAAGAACGCAATAGCAATAATCGACATAATCATCGCTCTGTAACCAAAGATTGGTTTACGAGAGTTTGTTGCAATAACTTCAGATGTAATACCTAATGCAGGTAATAATACGATATAAACTTCAGGGTGTCCTAAGAACCAGAATAAGTGCTCGAACAATACCGGAGATCCACCTTGATAATGCAATACTTCACCA
>JASLID010000092.1 GCA_030153045.1 Flavobacterium sp. | reverse complement strand
TGAAGCCAAATATACAAAAAGCTCGTTCCATTAAACACTGAAACCCCAATTTCATAAAACCGCTGTTAACGGCTGCTGATTTTTTTTCGGTTTCTGTTTTCGGAAAACTTGATAAATTCAGCGCAAATTTTTTAATTTTCGTTCTTCGGAACGATTTTCAGCGCAAAGTTCGGTAAAATTCAACGTTTCAATTTTCGATTCCGACTTTCACGTTTCTGCCGACAAAGATTGGCTTTTTGCGTTTCTGTTTTTTGCGTTCAGTTCGGAACGTTTCTGCATTTGTCAAACTGAGTTTTGTCAACTGTTTTTCTTTCAAAAGTTGCTGGATTTTTGTTCGCTTTGAAGATTCAACCTAATAAAAAACGAAACATTAAATTATTCTAAAATTTTCCAAAATAGGAGAGAAGAAGTGGACATAAATTCGGTAACAATTCAACGTTAGATTGGTTTTTCAGCGCTTCGTTCGGCAGTTGCCGTTAACTCATAAATAGACGAATCTTTCTCATCTACCTACTATTTTAATTTCGTTTATTAATAGCACCTCATAAAAATATATTCAAATTTATGCATTGCACATTTTAAATATATTTAATCTGAAACACTCATTAATTTTTACACTTCAAATATAGAGATTAATATTACAATTGATCTAAAGGACTTATTATTTTTCTAAGAGATTTGTCGGAAACATGAGTGTAAACTAAAGTCGTTTTAATGTCATTATGACCCAATAATTCTTGTATAAATCTAATATCGGTTCCGCTTTCCAATAAATGTGTGGCATAGCTGTGTCGCAAACTATGAATCCCTACTTTTTTATTAATCGAAGCTTTTAAAAGTGAGTTTTTAAATACTTGCTGAATACTTCTAGGTGAGTAAGAACCACCATACTGCCCTTCAAACAAATATTCTTTGGGTCTGTACTTCATATAATAGGTGCGAAGCTGTTCTAAAATACTTTCTGGCAAATTTACATAACGGTCCTTTTTTCCTTTCCCACGCTCAATATGAACCTGCATGGTCTGACTGTCGATGTTGGAAATTTTCAAATTTATAATTTCCGATAACCGAAGTCCCATCCCATAACACAATTTAAGCATAGTGTTGTGTTTTAAATTTTTGGTCACTTCAAAAATGCGTCTAATTTCATTTAAATTCAATGCTTTGGGTAGTTTTAGCTGTTTTTTAGGTCTCGGAATTTCAACAAATATCTTATCTTGAAATAGTACTTTCTCATAATAAAACTTGATAGCATTTATCCGACTATGAATACTGGATTCAGTCAATTTTAACTCATTAATGCAATGAAGTAAATAGTTTTTTATTTCGTTTTCAGTACATGTTTTGGCTGGGATTTCATCCAGATAATGCAAGTATTGTACAAACTCGTTAGTATAACTTCTGGAAGTATTCGGGCTATAACCTTTCAGTTTAATCTGATCTATTAATCGTTGAATTTCAAATTGGTTGAAAATAGGGATTTTAGACAAGGCTCTATTGCCAATAGTATAATCTGATAATAAACCAAATCTGCTTCTGTATTCAATAACATCGGGGACATACCACATTCTTTTGGTTTGACTCCAATTAGAACCGGTAAGGTCTTTTATTTGAGCAAGTAACTCTGGGTTATTATCAAACGAAATGAAAATTACTTTTTGGTTTCGGTGCTCCCCAAGCGAGAAGGTAAAAGGCTTAAAATCAGTCATAATGGCGTGTATATATAACAAATATATAAAATATATGAATTGTTATAGAAGCGATTCCTTGCCTTTTTTTGTATTTTTACCAAGCAATAATAAGGTATGTTAGAAGAAAAAGTAATCTTAGTAAACGAAAAAGACGAGCAAATAGGTTTAATGCCTAAACTTGAAGCACACGAAAAAGCAGTTTTACATCGTGCTTTCTCTGTTTTTGTATTAAACAGCAAAAATGAAATCATGTTGCAACAACGTGCGCATCAAAAGTACCATTCACCACTGTTATGGACCAACACCTGTTGCAGTCACCAACGTGAAGGCGAAACAAACATACAGGCTGGCACACGTCGTTTATATGAGGAAATGGGTTTTACAACCGAGTTAAAAGAACTATTTCATTTTATTTACAAAGCGCCTTTCGATAACGGATTGACCGAACACGAATTAGACCACGTCATGATAGGCTACTATAATGACGAACCTCAAATTAACGATGACGAAGTGGAGAGTTGGAAATGGATGTCTATTGACGATGTGAAAACCGATATGGAGCAAAATCCAGACATTTACACCGTGTGGTTCAAAATTATTTTCGACGAATTTTATCATTATCTTGAAGATCACAAATTATAAAGATTTGAAGAATTTCGATTTCAAAAAAATCTAAAATCTAAAGTCTATAATCTAAAATTTATGAGAGTAACAGTTAGCAGAAGAGCTCATTTTAATGCCGCACATCGTTTGTATCGAAAAGATTGGACCGATGAACAAAACAACGCAGTTTTCGGAAAATGTAACAACCCTAATTTTCACGGACACAACTACGAATTAATCGTAAGTGTTACAGGAAAAATAAACCCAGAAACGGGTTATGTAATCGATATCAAAGATTTAGCCGATATTATTTTTGAAGAAATTGAAACCAAATTCGATCATAAAAACCTCAATCTCGATGTTCCGGAATTTCAAGATCTCAATCCAACAGCCGAAAATATCGTAGTTGTTATTTATAATAAAATCAGAAAAAGAATAACAACCGACAAAGAGTTAGAAATAACCCTTTACGAGACTCCTCGCAATTTTGTAACTTATAAAGGCGAATAAATGGCACTAAAAATTGGAGATTCTTTGCCTCATTTCACTGCAAAAAATGCCTACGGCGAAAATTTTGACACCCAAAATTATATAGGGCAAAAAACATTGGTTATTTATTTTTATCCCAAAGACAATACGCCAGGTTGTACCACGCAAGCCTGCAGTTTTCGCGATCAATACCAAGATTTTAAAGATTTAGGTGCCGAAGTAATTGGGATAAGTAGCGACAGCGAAGCTTCCCACGAAAAATTCGCCAATCAGTACCAACTACCGTTCATTTTATTGTCTGATCCCGATAAAAAATTGCGAAAACTCTTTGGTGTCAGCAACGATTACTTGGGTTTTATTCCCGGACGAACCACGTATGTAGTTAACAAAAAAGGAATTATTCAATATATTTTCGATAGCACATCAGCTCAAGAGCACATTCCACAAGCATTAAACGCTATTAAATCAGCTGATTTTTAGGAGCGAAGGGTTTGGGAGTATTGGCTAACGTAATTCCCGCTTTCGGCTTTATCTTTTTAAATTGTCAATTATTTTTTGGTAAAAAAGAAGATCTATTGTCACAATTTAAAAAGGATATCGCCTTAATCGGGGCTAATTAAAAAACTTTTTGCATTTTTGCAGTCTAATTATAAAGTATGCATATAAATTGGTATCCACTCGTTTTCGAACCCATTCTAAAAGATAGAATATGGGGAGGTACCAAATTGCAATCCCTACTTCATAAAAACATTTCTTCCGAAACAACGGGGGAAAGTTGGGAAATATCAACAGTGCCGGGTGACATAAGTGTTGTTAAAAACGGTAGTTTTAAAGGACAATCGCTAAACGAATTGCTTGAAAAATACCCTAAGGAAATTTTAGGAAAAAAAGTCCATGCACAATTTGGCAAACAATTTCCATTACTATTCAAATTTTTAGATGCCAGCCAGGATTTATCCATACAATTGCATCCCAACGACGAATTGGCTAAAAAGCGTCACAATTCTTTCGGCAAAACTGAAATGTGGTACGTCATGCAAGCGGATAAAGAGGCAAGACTCATTGTAGGTTTCAAGAAAAACGCTTCGTCTGAAGAATATTTGCATCATCTGGAAAATAAAACGCTAGTTTCTATACTAGATGAAGTTCCTGTAAAGAAAGGAGATGTTTTCTTTTTAGAAACAGGGACAATTCACGCAATAGGTGCCGGAATTGTCATTGCCGAAATCCAACAAACATCAGATATTACTTATCGTGTTTACGATTTTGACCGAAAAGATGCGAAGGGAAATACCCGCGAATTACATATTGATTTAGCACTCGAAGCTATCAATTACAATAAAGTCGATACTAAAAGATCATATAAAACAGTGCTTAATAAAAGCAATACAGCTGTTGAATGCCCTTATTTTACCACAAATGTTATTCCGCTAGACGGAAGCATAACTTTTAATAAAAATGGTGAGTCCTTTACTGTGTTTATGTGTACCGATGGTGCGTTCGAACTTGTTTGTAACAACCAAAACTATAAGTTTAGTAAAGGAGAAACAGTTTTAATTCCGGCGATATGTACAGATTTTCAATTAGTTGGTAAAGCAACACTGTTGGAAATTTATCTTTAATTAGCTTATATTCAAGATAATTTGTAATTTTGCACCGAATTAATAAAATTCAGTTAAAAAATAATAAAATGGCAAACGTTAAAAATTTAAAGAAAGACATCAACTATGTATTAGGTGATATCATTGAAGCAGTTTATTTATATGAAATGACTACTACAGGAAAACCTACTGAAGCAACAAACGCTTTAATTGATGAAGCTATCGCTACTTTTGATGGTTTAATTGTAAAAGTAAACGCTAAAAATGTTGAAGATAAAAAAGCACATTTCAAGCAAATCAATAAAGATTTAGAAGCTGCTGCAAATCAATTAGTTGAAAAAATCAACGCATTGTAGTAAAAAATAATTCAAAAAAAGTGCCAAATTATTTTGGAAATTAGATTTTCAAAATTATATTTGCACCCGAAATGAAATTCACGAAAGCATCTGAAATACGAAGTTTAGTGATTAATTGAGACGCCGGTGTAGCTCAGCTGGCTAGAGCAGCTGATTTGTAATCAGCAGGTCGTGGGTTCGAGTCCCTC
>JASLID010000163.1 GCA_030153045.1 Flavobacterium sp. | reverse complement strand
GGCAGTCTGGCGGTGTGCAGAACCAGGCCGACCTGCGCAAGCACGACCTGAGCGACGGCTTCGCTCTCGTCGGCGTGTCGTCGGTGCCGAAGGTCATCAGCGACATCAGCACCGGGCGCGCGCAGCTGCGCAGCGACGACCACGAGGCTTTCGTCGAGATCGACCCAGACACCCACTTCGTGCGCGTACGCACCACGGGCAAGATCGAACTCGACGCCGACGACGACATCCTGATCCAGTCGGGCACGAAGATCGACATCAAGGCGCCGCTCATCAATGCCGAAGCGACGACCTCCTTCATCGCGAAGGCCCCGGTCATCCAGTACTTCGGTGACATGACCTGGTTCGGGTACACGGGAGGCGCCGGCACGGTCGGCATGAACGGGATGACCATCAACTGGTCGAACGCTGTCTTCAACTGGTCGAACGTGCAACTCACGGCCACGGGCGCAACCCTGTCCCACAACGGCAAGAACATCGGCAGCACGCACACCCACAACGGCGTCACGACGGGCGGCGGCAATACCGGCGTCCCGAACTAAGGAGCAGTCATGCGAAACAGGGCGATGACATCGCCGGGGGACGACTTCACCTTCGGCAGCGGGCGCACCCGCTTCATGGTCGACACCCCGGCGGCGGTGGCGCAGGCGATCCTGACCCGCATGCGCCTCTTCGTCGGCGAGTGGTTCCTCGACACGCGCGAGGGTCTCGACAAAGCGCGAATCCTGGGCTACGGCACGCAGGGCACGCGCGACCTCGCGATCAAGCAGCGCATCCGGGGCACCCCGGGCGTGCGGCGGATCGTGAGCTACAGCTCCAGCGTCGACGAGCGGCGGAACTTCTCCGTTTCCGCCCTCGTCGACACCATTTACGGCCAGGTAACCATCGAGGCGCAGTTCTGACATGCCCACCTACCCTCTGCCAACGCTCGCCGCGACGGTCACTTCGGCGGGCATCACAGCGCCCCCGTACAGCGACATCTACCAGAGCCTGCAGGCGTCCTTCCAGTCGATCTACGGCAGTGATGCCTATATCGACCCGGATTCGCAGGACGGCCAGATGCTCGCCGTCTTTGCCAAGGCCATCAGCGACGGCAACGATGCCGACATCGAGGCCTTCAACTCGTTCTCGCCGTCGACTGCCCAGCGCGGCGCCCTCACGTCCAACGTCAAGATCAACGGTATCGCGCGCGGCGTGCCGACGAACTCACAGGTCACCGTGCGCGTGTCTGGCGTGGTCGGCACGATTGTCTCTTTCGGGCAAGTCGCCGACGAGCAAGGCAACGTCTGGAACCTGCCTGACTCGGTGGTCATCCCGACCCCGGCCGCGTTCATCGACGTCACCGCGACCGCGGACCAGGTTGGCGCCATCGCGGCCGACATCGGCACCATCACGCGAATCGTCAACCCGCAGCTGGGCTGGCAGGCCGCGACGAACACGACCGCCGCCAGCCTGGGGTCGCCCGTGGAACCCGACGCGGCCCTCAGGCAGCGCCAGGCCGTCTCCACGGCCCTGCCCACTCAGACAGTGCTCAGTGGCACGCTCGGCGCGATCCTGAACCTTCCTGGTGTCACCCAGGCGCGGGTCTACGAGAACGACACTGACGCGCCCGACGCGAACGGCCAGCCGGAACACTCCATCGCGGCCATGGTCATCGGCGGGACCTCGACCGACATCGCCAATGCGATCCTGATGCACAAGACTCCTGGCGCGTACACGTCCGGCTCGACGGCGGTGGCCGTAACCGACCCGGCGAACGGGATGCCGTACACGATCCGCTATTCGGTGCCGACTCCGGTTCCGCTGGCAGTCGCCATCACGGTCAAGGCGCTGGCGGGCTATACCACGTCGGTCGGCCAGCAGATCGTCGCGGCGCTCGTGGGTTACGTGAACGGGCTGGGCATCGGCAACCGCAGCGACCTCGGGCGGCTCTACCTGCCGGCGCAACTCTTCGGCGCAGCAGACTCGCTGAAGTTCGAGGTGAACGTGCTTCAGCAGTCTATTAAGCCCGCTGTCCCTTCAGCGGCAGACGTGGATATCGCCTTCAACGCCATCGCGACGCTCCTGGCGGCGGACGTGGCCCTGACCGTGACGTGACATGGCAAGCATTGACGACTACCTTCAGCTCATCACGAGCGAGCACCGCGACAAGCCCCTCTTCACCGCGGTGATGACGGCGCTGCTCACGCCCATCGTCGACCGCATCAACCTGTTGAAGTCGTTCCCGGAGCTGTACGACCTGGACAGTGCCGTCGGGAAGCAGCTCGATGGCGTCGGCGAGTGGGTCGGCATCTCGCGTAACCTGGCGGTGCCCCTCACGGACGTCTACTTTACGTGGGACGGCCCGGCGCTGCTGGGCTGGGACTCCGGCAGCTGGATGGGGCCATTCGACCCGTCCACTGGCCTCGTGTCGCTGCCGGATGACGAGTACCGCCAGCTCATCAAGGCGAAGATCGCAGCGAACCGCTGGACAGGCGGCATCTTTGACGCGGAGGTCATCTGGTCGCAGGTGTTCGCCGGGTCCGGGCGCCAGATCATCGTGCAGGACAACCAGGATATGTCGATGACCATCGGCTTCGTCGGCGCGCCCCTCACGGCGGTGCAGCAGGCGCTGCTCACGGGCGGCTATTTCCCCCTGAAGCCCGAGGGCGTTCGCGTCAAGTTCTACGCGGTGCCCCCGGACACCGGGCCCTTGTTCGCGTGGGATGCGGACAGTCCGGCCCTCGCCGGATGGGACGCCGGCCGGTGGGCCAAAGAGATCTCCCCTTAACACCAAGGACATGGAAACATGGCAACCAATAGCATCCTCCAGTTCACGCCGACGGATACCGGCACGAACCTGCTCAGTGACGCCGCGTACCTCGCTGCCTCCGACCGCACGAACGGCAACCAGCCGGGCGTAGCCTCCGCCAAGCTCAATAACAAGGCGCTCCGGCAGGCGACGCTGATGGCAGCAGGCCTCGCGCAGTACATCGCCGACCGGCAGGCGACGAACATCGCGGACACGCTCACGCCGGCCCAGATCGCCACTGCCCTCGGCACGGCGACGCAGGGCCGCTTGATTCGCACGCTGCGCTATTCCAAGATCGCTGGCGTCCAGTACGTCTCAATCAACGGGGCTTCTGACACGACGACCGGGGCCTCGACCTACACGCCGGACGCGAACATGGCTTATGCGGACTGCGAGGCGGTCGGCGGCGGCGGCGGCGCAGGAGGTTCCGTCAACCCGACGGCAGGCCAGATCAGCTTCGGCGCCCCAGGGGCCGCAGGCAGCTACGGCCGTTCGATCTTCTTGGCGGCGACGATCGGCGCCAGCCAGGCCATCACCATCGGCGCGGGGGGCGCGGGGGGCAACGGTGCCAACGGCACGACCGGCAGCACGACCTCTATTGGCTCGCTCCTCACGGCCCCAGGCGGGGGCGGGGGCACCGGCGGGCCGACGGTCGCGGTGCCCAGCCTGCTCGGGCAGTACGCCGCGACCTCGGCTGCGACGGGTGCCAACCTGCTCGCCATCGTCGGCGCCCCCGGCGGGCCGTCGATCTCGATGGCGGCTGCGGTGTCGGCCTCGTATGGCGGCCAGGGCGGCGGCACCCTCTACGGGGCGCCAACGCCATTCACCGGCGCCAACGCCAACGGCATCAGCGCCGCGAACTACGGCTGCGGCGGCTCCGGCACGGCCATCCTCAACGGGGCCGGCCCCGCCACCGGCGGCGCTGGCGCCGCCGGTGTCATCTTCATTCGGGAATACGCAAAATGACCCTCTACGCACGCAAGGACGAATCGGGCGCAGTCATCGAACTCATCGAGGCTGCGGTCTACCCGGAGGACGTTTACTCCGTCGCCTCGGAGCCCACGGAGGAATTCCCGGACGGCGTCGAGGCGAAGCTCCTGCACAAGGCCGGGGACGAGATCCCCATCGAGGCCCGGTTCCACCCCGATTTCGTCGCCACGCTGGTGGAGGTGCCGGCGAGCACGAAGATCGTCGCCGTGACGCCGCCCGAGCCGACGTCAGAAGAAAAGGCGTCTGCGATCTTCGCGCAGCGTGACCGCTTGCTCGAAGCCGCTGCGTTGCGCATCGCGCCGCTGCAGGATGCCGTCGACCTGGAGGACGCCAGCGCCGGCGAGGCCGCGGCCCTCAAGGCCTGGAAGCAGTACCGCGTGAAGCTGCTGCGCATCGACCAGGCCGCTGATTTCCCGGACACCATCACTTGGCCCAAGGAACCGAAATGACCAACCTCAACGACCTCAATGCCCGCCTGACGGCCTGGTACAACGCCCACATCGTCGCCGGGTGGTACGCCAGCGCTTCGCTCATCGGCGGCTGGCTGGTGGCTGCCGTCGTGTGGCTGCCGGACCTCGTCAACTTCGCCATCGAGCACGCCGACTTCTTCGGACGGTTCGTATTCCCGTCCATGGACAACGAGACTAAGGCTATCGTGGTGTCGTTCTACCTGGCCTTCGTCGCCCCGCCGCTGCGCGCTTGGGTGCAGACCTGGATGCAGAAGAAGAGCATCAAGCAGGCAGCAGAAGCTGGCAAGGTCGTGCCGCTCGCGCCGTCCGGGGTT
>JASLID010000150.1 GCA_030153045.1 Flavobacterium sp. | reverse complement strand
CCCCGAAGCTCACCGCCGAGCAGCGCCGACAGGCACGGCTCAACGCGACGTTGGCGGCGATGTGAACCGCCGACACGTGGAAGCGCTCGCGGGCATCCGGGACCAGACGATCCGGGCTGAGGTGGCCAACGTGCTCGCCGCCAGCGATCGGCTGTCCCGGCACGTGCCAGCTCACGAGCTGCCCGCTGCCGTAGCTGCGCTGTGGCTCGTGTTCGTGGCCACCGACGACCTGCAACCGGACCAGCCCGCCCGGATCAGCGCCGACGCGCTCCGAGCGGTCCGCAGCATCGCCAACGACGAGCTACGGGAGGTCGGGGGACGTCTCGACCTGCATGCGGCACTCATCGACGCTCAGAAACCGGCCTAGGACGGCCGTACAGGCTCCCCCGGGGGTGATCGGGTCGCTACGGGGTGTCGGTGGCTCAGATCGGCTGAGAACGGCTCACACGGCCACGACGCCGGGACGCTGTGGCCGTGTGAGGTGCCCCGCTAGAGCACGCGCTGATGATGCACCGCCGAGAATCCCGGCGAGCTGGCGCGTTTTTTTGAGCGGCGATCGGAGCTAGTCCGGCTGCTCGCCGGGCTGCATCCCCCCCAACCTGACCGGGTACGCCATCAATCCGCCGGATCGGACCGAATTGGCAACGTCTGCCCCGCGACGTCCGAAACGATCGCGTGGGAGGTGCTGCGGCGCACGGGAGCCGCTCGAAAACCGCTCCCACGCACGGCAGCCGGCCTCTACGCACGCCAGCCGCTCGAGATGACGAGCGCCGTTGTCAGAAGTCGCCATATCCCCTGTCGTTGAGCGGGATTCGACCCCTTGACGGCCGGTCAAGTGCGCCGGGAAGGTAGGCGCGTTCCGGGCATCGGCTGCCGCTCTGCGGCGACCGACACCCACAGCCACGCCGGGCAGGTTCTCTGAACCACCCGGCGTAGCGCCCGGGCACCAGTGCCGGACCGGTCGGGGTCCTACGGGTGCCCGACCGCGCCCGTCTCCCGGCCGTCCGGCACGCCCGATCCGAGCTAGCCGAGCTAGGGGAGCACGCGATGACGACAGCCACCGATGCCGCCGACGAGCTGGCGGCTGTGTGGGCCGCTCTCGACGCCGTCGACAGCGACGAGCTGGCACCGGTGCGTGACCAGCTCCGGCGCTTCGTGCACGGCGTCGACGTCGACCGCTACGGGCTCGGCGACCGCTCGCCGTGGCACTCGCACCCGGTGGCCCGCTTCATGGAAGCGACCCGGCTGGCGAGCCGATCACAGCCGGTGCTGATGGTGTACCCGCGACGCACGGAAGCGGCCGAGCTGGCGGCGCCGCAGCTCTCCCGGCGGCTGTTGCACCTGCGGATGATCGACCCTGACGAGCTGGCCGACGAGCCGCCCGCGTACCGCGCTGCCGTGCTCACCGCGACGGCGTACAGCGCCGAGCTGACCCGCGCCGGATGGCTGCGCCAGCAACGCGACCACCCACGCGCCAGTGAGGCGCGCAAGCTCCCGGGTCGACTGGCCGAGCTGGACGAGCACCACGCCCGCGCCGTCGAGCTGCTGGCGGGCGCGTTCGACCCCTGGCGAGCGACCGCGCACGCCGCCATGACAGCGGCGCTAGAGCCACCGGTGCCGGAGTTCCCCACGGTGCCCGCGACGTACCGCGTCGGGCTGCCCACGCAAGCCGATCAGCTCGTGCGAGCTGAACCCCAGACCGGCGCCTAGCAAGGCGTCTGACAACTGAATAGGACTCGCGGTCGGGCGAGAGCAACACCCGTGGTCGGACGGGATCAACCATCCGTGCTCGGGGTCGGACGAGCTTCCGCAAGGGAGCTTCACCATGCCTGTTCTCACCACCACCGGCGCGCCCGCGATCACTGACCTGGCGGCGCGTCTCGTCGCCGATCTGACCGCCGGTCGCGTCGCCCGACAGAGCATCCCGGGCAACCGGGCTGTTGCGTTCGACTGGACCACTGGCCTGCCGATGATCCTGGCCCGCCAGGTGCAAGCCGCGACGACCGACGGGCTCGCGTTCACCGCCGTACGGGTCGCACCGTCCGGCACCCCGGCCAAGAAGGTCGCGGAGGGGGGGACGAAGCCGAGCGCCGTCACGATCACGGCCGCGCCGCAGTCGCTGAGCAAGTACGCCGGGCTGGCCAACTTCTCGACAGAGCAGGCACTCGGCACAGACGCGCTGGTGCCCGCGCTGGCCAGCGTCATCGCGACGAGCTGTCTCATCGCGTACGACGCCGACTGTGCCGCCGCGCTGGCGGCCGACCACGGGCCGGAGGTGGGCGGCGCTGACTGGCCGTCCGCGATCAACGCCGGTGTCGCGGCCGTCGCCGGTAACGGTGGCTCGCCGCAGGTGCTCGCAATGTCGGCGGAGGACTACGCCACCGCTGTGCAGTCGCCCGGCGTCGGCTACGCCGTCGACCCGACGCAGGGTGTCCCGACCCTGTGGGGTCTGCGCATCGTGATCAGCTCCGCGATCGCGTCCGGGACGGCCTACGTGCTCGACCCGAACGGCGTGCTGGCCGTCGAGCTGGACGGCTCGCCGGTGGCGATCGTGGACCCGTACAGCGGGCTGGAAACCAACGCGATCCGGCTGGCTGTGGAGTGGTTCGCCGCGTTCGTCGTGACGTCCCCGGCCGTCGTCGCTGAGGTCACCATGACGACGCCCCCGGCCGCTCGGTCGAGCAAGTGACCGAGCACCAGACGTGGCGGGCTTCCTTCATCGGGGTTCACCGCCACCACGGCCCGGCTCGGCGCGCTCCGGCGTGTCGGGCCGGGTCCGGGCTGCCCTCCCGGGAGGGTGGTCCCACAACCCCAGAAACAACGAAACCGCCCAATGGCTGGCAGGCCGGGCGGCTTCGTTTCACTACGTCAGGGACGACGGTAGCCGAGAGCACCGACGTCGCTGGGATCGGACACACCGACATGCTTGAGCTTGATGAGTTCAGCGCTCGCCGCGTGCTGAGCAACCTCCGCCACGACGCGCCCGAGATTCGCCGTCTCGGCCACGACCCCCACACCGCCATCAGCGCGTACGTGTCGACGGTGGTGGACCCGGAGACGGAGCCGGAAGAGGTCGACCGGCTGGCAGCCCTGTGGTCGGCTCGCTACGGGGATGCGCTGTGAGCGGCCCGCTGGTCGGGCTGGTGGTCCACCACGGCCCGGAGGATCGCAACGCGTGGGCGGTCGCGATGGTGCTCGCGGAGGACATGCACCACGACGGCGACACGGTGCTGATGAGCGCCGAAGAGCTGGCACGGCGCGCCCGGCTCGGCCGGACGAGCGCTGTAGCTGGCGTCAAGGTGCTCCGCGATGGTGGCTGGCTCCGCTACTTCCCCGGTGGTGGTCGGGGGTTGGCCAACCGCTATCAGCTCCGCTTCGTGGACGCGTTCTCCACATGCTCAGAAACCTGTCGCCACCCGACCGGTTTGGTTGAGCAGGCTCTATCGATACCTGTCGCCACGCGACCGGTAAACGCCGTAAACCGGTCAGAATCGGGCCAAAACCTGTCGCCACGCGACCGCTCCACCGTCCCCGTAGGGAGTCCGTCCGACGTCGGCGCGGAAACCGGTCGCGAGCCGGACCCTTTGCCGATCGTGGTCGGGGTCCGGACCGGACCGGACGATGACGAGCTGAGAGCAGCCCTAGAGACGTTCGCGATCGCGCACCCCAGCAACACGCTCCGAGCTGAGGTCGGTGCCGCTCTCGATCGTGGCTGGACCGCCAGCGCCATCAACGCGCGGCTGCGCGCTGAGGTCGACGTACGCAACTGCCGCGACGTGACGGCCGTGCTGGTGAGGAACCTCCGGCTGTTGCCGCCGGTGCTGGTGTCGGCGCCCGTCGATCCCGACGCACCGACGTGCGATCAGTGCGGGCTGACCGAGCTGGAATGCCGACGGCGCGAGCGGGTCAGCGGGCACACGTGGACACCCCCGCAGCCGGGTGGCGAGCCCGATCCCGACGTTGCCGACCTGGCCGACGAGCTGGCCGACGAGCTGGCCGACGAGCTGACGAGTCCCACG